>NZ_CP130319.1:0-262500 GCF_032271945.1 Paenibacillus sp. MBLB1832
GTGGAAGGCCATTCTGCGGACCTTTGGCAACAAATTTTAACGATTATTCAAACAAAACTCAGCAAGCCAAGCTTTGACACTTGGCTGAAATCAACAAAAGCGACTGTATTTAACGATTCTACAGTTATTATTTGCGCGCCTAACAATTTTGCGCAGGAATGGTTAGAAAGCAGATACACGAAGCTGATCGAAGGCACGATTTACGACTTTACAGGTAAACATGTCTCCGTCAAATTCGTCATTGAAACCGAAGAACAGAAAGCGCAATCGACAACGGTTGTTCAACCTGCCGTCATTCCGCCCAAGGGGCCGGCAATTGTAGCAGGTGAAGAAAACTTCATGAGTATGATGAACGCCAGATATACATTTGATACGTTCGTCATTGGTTCTGGCAATCGCTTTGCCCATGCAGCATCTCTGGCAGTAGCAGAAGCACCAGCCAAAGCTTATAATCCGCTCTTTCTCTATGGTGGCGTCGGTTTAGGTAAAACACATCTTATGCATGCGATCGGTCATTATGTACTCGAACATAACCCTGGATCCCGGGTGCTATATATATCTTCCGAGAAATTTACGAATGAATTCATTAACGCTGTCCGTGATAATCGCGGCGAAGGCTTCCGTAATAAATATCGCACCATCGATGTGCTGCTGATCGACGATATTCAATTCCTAGCTGGCAAAGAAGGTACACAAGAAGAGTTTTTTCATACGTTTAATGCGCTGCATGAGGAAGGCAAACAGATTATTATCTCCAGTGACCGTCCGCCGAAAGAAATTCCAACCCTGGAAGATCGACTGCGATCACGGTTTGAATGGGGACTTATCACGGATATTCAACCGCCTGATTTAGAGACAAGAATCGCGATTCTGCGTAAGAAAGCGAAAGCCGAAAATTTAGAAATACCGAATGAAGCGATGATCTATATCGCGAACCAAATTGATACGAATATTCGCGAACTTGAAGGCGCATTAATCCGCGTGGTTGCCTATTCATCATTGATTAATCAGGATATCACCGTTCATTTAACGGCTGAAGCATTGAAAGATATTATTCCGTCGAATCGTCCCAAAGTCATCACGATCCAGGATATCCAGCAGCGTGTAGGCGAATTTTATGGGTTAAAGTTAGAGGATTTCAAAGCGCGCAAACGAACAAAAGCCGTAGCCTTCCCTAGACAAGTAGCGATGTACTTAGCACGGGAGCTCACAGACTTCTCTTTGCCGAAAATCGGAGATAATTTTGGAGGGCGCGATCATACAACGGTAATCCATGCGCACGAGAAAATCGCACAACAGTTAAAAATCGATCAGGATTTATATAAGATTGTCCATAACCTGACTGAAAGAATCAAAAACCCCTCTTAATAACCTTTCTTTTTCTATAGAGCCTATACACAAACTATACACATGTGGATAGGCTTGCTCTATCTTAGTTTCATCCACATATCCACATATCCAGAGCCCCTACTGCTATTACTAATAAAAAATGATAATATATAATGATTATGCTAACGCATCCCAAAAAAGAACTGCCAGGAGTGAAGTCATGAAATTAACGATTCTTAAGGACCATTTAATCGATTCCATTGGTCACGTTTCCAAAGCCATCTCTTCTCGTACAACGATACCTATTCTCACAGGGATCAAAATAGATGCAACATTAAGCGGTGTAACCCTTACAGCTAGTGATACCGACATTTCAATTCAAAGCTTTACCCCAAGCGAAAATAGTACACTTAAAATTATTGATCTCATCCAAGCTGGAAGCGTTGTTCTTCCTGCTAAATTTTTCGTTGAGATTATTCGTAAGCTGCCAGCTCAACTCATTGAAATCGAGGTCAAAGCCAATTTCCAAACGATTATTCGTTCAGGTTCTTCGGAAATTCAGATCATGGGATTGGATCCAGATGAGTATCCATTGCTCCCTGAAATTGAAGAAAGTAAAATGCTTCGTTTACCTAGCGATCTTTTGAAAACCATGATTAAACAAACGTCCTATGCGGTATCCACGAATGAATCGACACCGATTCTTACGGGGGTTCTATGGAACATTACAGGAGATAAACTGAAATTTATCGCCTGTGATCGTCATCGTCTTGCTAGCAGAGAGGTAACTGTTGATAATGATCTGGCTCAGAACTTGCCCAATATCGTTATCTCGGGACGTACCTTGAATGAGTTAAGCAAAATCTTGCCTGATCAAAACACCCTTATAGATATCGTTATTTCGGACAACCAGGTTTTATTCAAAATTCAGTCCATTTTATTTTATTCCCGTATTTTGGACGGTACGTATCCAGATACATCGAAGCTCATTCCGCAATCGTTCCAAACAGAGATGATTGTGCCAACGAAAGAGCTGGCCGAAGCCATTGATCGTGCCTACCTCCTTTCCAAAGAAGATAAAACCAACATCGTCAAAATGATGATGTTAGAAGACAAAACGATCGAAATTTCCTCTAGTTCCTCGGAATTAGGGAAAGTAACGGAGCAAATTGCCTTGCAGCATATCTCGGGGGATTTACTGAAGATCTCTTTTAATTCCAAATATATGTTGGATGCCCTTAAAGTATTGGATTCGGAGTTTATTCAAATCGGCTTTACGGGAGCAATGCAGCCGATCATTATGAGACCGCAAGATTCCACCAACATTCTGCAACTGATTTTGCCTTACCGGACAACGAATTAGAGGAGCCCACACATGAAGCAAATCGCAATTAGTACGGACTATATTACACTTGGGCAGTTTCTGAAATTATCGGACTGTATATCCACAGGTGGACAAGCTAAATTTTTCGTTGTGGATACCAAAATCGAAGTAAACGGGCAAGCTGAGAATCGCAGAGGACGAAAACTTGTACCGAAGGATGTTGTGAAGGTCGAAGGTTTTGGTCAATTCGAGGTCATAAGCTCCTGATCGCATGAACCAGGAGGTGATCCGCCATGTTTCTCAATAAGCTCGTACTTAGCCACTATCGCAATTATGAACACGTCGAGTTATCAACCACGAACAACGTCAATATTTTTCTTGGACCTAATGCACAGGGGAAAACGAATTTATTGGAATCGATCTATGTGCTGGCCATGACGAAATCGCACCGAACGCACCAGGACAAAGAATTGATTGGCTGGAACGGGGAGCAAACGCTGCTTCATGCGGATATTCAGAAGATGTACGGCAGATGTAAACTGGATCTCTCCATCACCAATAAAGGGAAAAAAGCGAAGATTAACGGTCTTGAGCAGAAAAAGCTCAGTAATTTCATCGGCGCTCTGAATGTGGTGATGTTTGCGCCAGAGGATTTAGAAATCGTCAAAGGAACGCCAGGCATAAGACGGCGATTCCTTGATATGGAGATCGGGCAAGTCCAGCCCTCCTATCTCCATGATTTGTCGCAATATCAAAAAATATTGGTCCAACGCAACAACTATTTAAAACAGAATTACCCTGGAAAAAGTACGCCAGACGCCATGCTAGAGGTTTGGAATGAACAATTAGGCCAGTATGGTGTTAAAATTATGAAAAAGCGTCAAAACTTTATAAAGAAGCTGCAAAAATGGGCGGAGAACATCCATCGTGGGATTACGAACGATTCGGAACAACTTCTTATTCGGTACTCCCCTTCTTTTGACATGGAACCATTTGAAGATGAATCTGTTTTATTAAACCAATTTATGATAAAGTTATCCTTGGTGAAAGATCAGGAATTCCGAAGAGGCGTTACATTGGTTGGGCCTCATCGCGACGATCTTCTTTTTTACATAAATGATAAAGAGGTTCAAACCTACGGTTCCCAAGGACAGCAGCGTACAACTGCTCTATCACTTAAGCTAGCAGAGATCGAGCTGATTCATGAGGAAGTCGGCGAATATCCGCTGTTACTGCTGGATGATGTTCTATCGGAACTTGATGAATATAGACAGACACAGTTAATTCGCACGTTTCAGCAGAAAGTCCAAACCTTCATTACGACGACAGGTCTAGAAAGTGTGCACTTGGACCAACTGGACCATGCTTCCGTGTTTCATGTTTTGAAAGGAAATGTAAGCGGCAGGAGCTGAGGACATGTTTATTCATTTGGGTGGAGAAAAAATTATAAGAGCCTCCGAGTTAATTGCCATTTTTGATATTTCGATAGAGAAATCCTCCAAGATATCAAAACAATTTATTCAACAGGCTATCAAGGATAAAAGAACGGAACAGATCGGCGAGGAAGATTGTAAATCGCTGGTGGTTACCAAGAGCACCGTCTATTATTCCCCTATTTCCTCAACAACGCTCAAGAAAAGAGCCAATCAGTTATTAACGAACTAACTTCTTTTAATATAAAAAAGCAGGTGAAGAGTAGCATGTCAGTGAATCAAAATGCGTACGATGACAGTCAGATTCAGGTTCTGGAAGGGTTAGAAGCCGTCCGCAAAAGACCGGGTATGTATATTGGTTCGACCAGTGCCCGGGGACTTCACCATCTCGTTTGGGAAGTTGTCGATAATAGTATCGATGAGGCGTTGGCTGGATTTTGTACGAAAATTGACGTCATTGTCCATAAAAATAATAGCGTTACCGTTATTGATAATGGGCGGGGAATTCCAGTTGGAGAAAATGCCAAGCTGAAAAGACCAACACTTGAAGTTGTACTTACCGTGCTCCACGCAGGTGGTAAATTCGGTGGCGATGATTCTGGTTATAAGGTATCAGGTGGTCTACACGGTGTAGGTATCTCCGTCGTTAATGCCCTTTCTGAACACGTAACAGTGCAAGTTAAGCGTGATGGCCAAATTCATCAACAAGAATACCGCCGCGGTACGCCGCAATACGATGTTAAGCTAGTTGGAGAAACGGAAGAGACAGGGACGACAGTTACCTTCCAACCAGATCCTGAAATTTTCAAAGAAACGACGGAGTATGACTTTGATACGTTGCAATCCAGAATTCGAGAGCTAGCGTTCTTGAATAAAGGAATCGAGATTAACTTAATCGATGAGCGTACGGATACGGTAGCAACGCATATGTACGAGGGCGGTATTGTGTCCTTTGTTCAGCATTTAAATCGCAACCGTGAAGTCGTTAATGAAACTCCGATTTATGTCGAGGGTGCCAAAGACAATATCTCCATCGAGATTGCGCTTCAGTACAACGATAGCTATACCGAAAATATTTATTCCTTTGCTAACAATATCAATACGCACGAGGGCGGCACGCATGAATCAGGCTTCAAAAGCGCACTGACTCGGATCCTGAATGACTATGCGCGTAAAAACAACTCCTTGAAAGAAAGCGACTCCAATCTTTCTGGGGATGACGTGCGTGAGGGTCTGGCAGCGATTATTTCTGTCAAAATTCCTGAGCCGCAATTCGAAGGTCAAACAAAAACGAAGCTCGGCAACAGTGAAGTTCGCGGTATTGTAGAATCACTCTTCGCTGAGAAGCTTCAGGAATTCTTGGAAGAGAACCCTGCTATCGCGAAGAAAATCCTTGAAAAAGGTATTCAGGCGGCTCGAGCAAGAGAGGCAGCTCGTAAAGCGAGAGAACTGACGCGTCGTAAGAGTGCTCTAGAAGTAAGTGCCCTGCCAGGTAAACTAGCAGACTGCTCTTCCAAAGATGCGTCCATTAGTGAGATTTACATCGTAGAGGGTGACTCTGCAGGTGGTTCGGCGAAGCAAGGACGTGACCGTCACTTCCAAGCGATACTGCCGCTGCGCGGTAAAATTTTGAACGTTGAAAAAGCGCGCTTGGATCGCATTTTATCCAACACGGAAATCCGCGCGATGATAACGGCTTTCGGTACGGGGATTAGCGATGATTTTGATATTGCCAAAGCTCGCTATCACAAAATTATAATCATGACAGATGCTGACGTGGATGGTGCGCATATTCGTACCCTGCTTCTCACCTTCTTCTACCGATACATGAAAAAATTGATTGAAAGTGGATTTGTTTATATTGCGCAACCGCCGCTCTTTAAGCTAGAGCGTAATAAAACGATCCGCTATGCGTACAACGAGAAACAGCGTGAAATCATTATGCAAGAGTTCGGTGAAGGAACAAAAGTCAATGTTCAACGTTATAAAGGACTTGGCGAAATGAATCCTGAACAATTGTGGGAGACGACCATGGATCCAGAAAGCCGTACGCTGCTGCAAGTTACGATCGAAGATGCGATTGAAGCAGATACGCTTTTCGACTCCTTGATGGGCGATAACGTAGAGCCGCGACGCGATTTCATCGAGGAACACGCGAAATATGTGAAAAATTTAGATATCTAACGTCGATCGAGACGTTGCCAACGATGTAAGCTTTCAGGAGGAACATTCATGAGCGAAGAATTACATTCGCAAGTCAAAGAAATTGACATTTCGACCGAAATGCGTACATCCTTCTTAGACTATGCGATGAGTATCATTGTCAGTCGTGCACTGCCAGATGTTAGAGATGGTCTGAAGCCTGTTCATCGTCGTATTTTGTTTGCGATGTCTGAACTAGGCATGTCTCCAGATAAGCCATATAAGAAGTCCGCAAGAATCGTTGGTGAAGTTATCGGTAAGTATCATCCACATGGAGATACGGCTGTTTACGAGACCATGGTGCGGATGGCACAAGATTTCTCCCTGCGTTACATGCTTGTAGATGGCCATGGTAACTTTGGATCCATTGATGGCGATATGGCGGCAGCTATGCGTTATACCGAAGCTCGTTTATCGAAAATTGCTATGGAGCTTCTTCGTGATATCAATAGAGAAACGATTGATTATGCGCCAAACTATGATGGTGAAGAAAACGAACCTGTGGTTCTTCCTTCCCGGTTCCCGAACTTGCTTGTTAACGGGAGTTCAGGAATTGCCGTAGGCATGGCAACGAATATTCCTCCGCATAACCTCCGAGAGGTTATCGAGGGCATTCAGATGATGATCGCGAATCCAGATGTAACACCAATGGAATTGATGACCGCAATCAAAGGGCCAGATTTCCCGACAGCTGGATTTATTCTTGGTCGCGAGGGAATTCGACAAGCCTACTCCACGGGCCGTGGCTCTGTTACAATGCGTGCTAGAACGGTCATCGAGGAGAATAACAATAAGGCAAGAATCATCGTGAATGAGCTGCCTTATCAAGTGAATAAAGCAAGATTAGTAGAGAAGATTGCTGAGCTTGTCCGTGAGAAGAAAATTGATGGAATTACAGACCTTCGCGATGAGTCAGACCGCAATGGTATGCGTGTTGTAATCGAGCTTAGACGCGATGTCAATCCGAATGTCGTCTTGAACAACTTGTTTAAACAAACAGCCATGCAATCCAATTTCGGTATTATTATGCTTGCGCTCGTTAACGGAGAACCGCGAGTATTGAATCTCCGTGAGATGCTGCACTACTACCTCAAGCATCAACAAGAAGTGATTCGTCGCAGAACTGAATTCGATTTGCGCAAAGCGGAAGCGAGAGCGCACATTTTAGAAGGATTGCGAATTGCGCTCGATCACCTAGATCAAGTTATCGCATTAATTCGTTCTTCGCGAACAACGGATGAAGCAAGAGAAGGACTCATGTCGACATTTAGTCTGAGCCTGGATCAAGCACAAGCCATTCTCGATATGCGTCTACAGCGCTTGACTGGCTTAGAGCGGGAGAAGATCGAAGCGGAATATGCAGAACTCATGAAGAGAATTGCTGAGCTTAAAGCAATTCTGGCCGATGAGCAGCTGATTCTAGCGATCATTAGCGAAGAACTTAATGAAATCAAAGAGAAGTTCGGAGACGAACGACGCTCTGAAATTACGGTTGGGGAAGAAAGCATCGAAGATGAAGACCTAATTCCACGTGAAGATGTGGTTGTAACAATTACGCACACGGGTTACATCAAGCGTCTTCCAGTTACGACGTATCGCAACCAGAAACGTGGTGGACGTGGTATTGTCGGTATGGATACGAAAGATAACGATTTCGTGGAACATTTATTCGTAACGAATACGCATCATTATCTGATGTTCTTTACGAATAAAGGGAAAGTCTATCGTTTGAAAGCTTACGAGATTCCAGATTTGAGCCGTACAGCTCGTGGAACACCAATCATTAACCTGATCCAGATCGAACAAGGGGAAACGATTAATGCGGTTATCCCAGTTGAAAGTTTCGAGACTGATCAGTACCTCTTCTTTGCTACGAAGCAAGGGGTTGTAAAGAAAACACCTATTGACGATTACTCGAATATCCGTAAGGGTGGGCTAATTGCCATCAACTTACGCGAAGATGATGATCTGATTGGTGTGAAGCTGACGGACGGTAACCAGGGAATCATCATGGGAACTCGTTATGGGATGTCGATTCACTTCCCTGAGCAAGATGTCCGTTCTATGGGCAGATCGGCTACGGGTGTGAAAGGTATCCATTTGGATGAAGAAGATGTTGTCATCGATATGGACGTTGTTCATGAGGATAACAGTGTGCTTATCGTAACGTCCAAAGGCTTCGGTAAACGGACACCAGTTTCCGAATATCGGATTCAATCACGTGGTGGTAAGGGTATCAAAACCTTAAACGTCACAGATAAAAACGGCCCAATCGTCGGTCTAAAAGTCGTCCAAGAAGACGAGGATCTCATGATTATTACGGCGTCAGGAACAGTAATCCGTACTAGCATGGATGGCATTTCTATGATGGGACGTAACACCCAAGGTGTGCGTCTAATTAATATTCGTGAAGACGACGAAGTCGGTACGCTTGCTCGCGTGCAGAAGAATGAAGAGCAGAACGAGACAGAAGAAGACGGTGACTGGGAAGAAACTACAGAATCTACCGAAACAGAGTGATAAAATCTAGGGATGGGGCTTACAAACCCATCCCTTTTCCTATACAATATGAAGTATATGAAATAGTAAGGTGAGTGAATGACGTGCCGACAGTAGCTGTTTCGCAACTAAAATCGGGTGAGAAATTAGGCGAAAACGTAATAACAAAATTAGGAAATATTCTGCTTAATAAAGGGAAAGTCATTCAGGAACGTGAGCTCGAAATTTTGAAAGCATTTCTCATTCCGTCGGTCCAAATTGAATCAAAGAACGGCAGCGAAGCCGATAAAGCGATGGAAGAAGTAAAGCCGAAAGAAACGGAGACAGTCCATCCTTTTTATATGGAATATTCCAATATGATAAAGTTGCTCAAAAGAGTCTTTTTACTTGCAAATGGTGGACAGCCACTTCCCATCTTAGAAATTCGAACAGGCCTCGAAGCACTAATACGTCATATTGATGCTTACAAAGTTCTTACTTTTACTCCCAAAAATCGCACACTGCATGATTATATTTATCATAAAAGTATATTGGTTAGTTTAACTTCTTATTCGCTTGCTGTATGGGCGGGACTTCCTCAGAAGGATCTAGTACAAATTGCATTGGCTGGGTTGCTTCACGATATAGGCACTAGTAAAGTAGATCGTACACTTTTGGAGAAGAAGAGCCCTCTTAGCCCAGTGGAAATGGATGAGATCAAACAACATACATTGATTGGGTATCAAATATTGAAGAACATGTCGGGGATTAACGAAGGGGTTAAACTAACGGCTCTTCAACATCATGAACGAGAAGATGGCTCTGGTTATCCATTAGGTGTTAAGTCCGATAAAATTCATTTGTATGCTAAAATCGTTGCAATCGCGGATATTTATAATGCCATGACCAACGAGAGGTACTATAAGCCTGCCCACTCACCATATGTTGTGTTAGAGCAGTTATTGACAGAGTCTTTCGGTAAACTAGATCCTACGCTTGTTCAAGTCTTTATGAATAAATCAACACAAATCAGCAACGGAACGCTTGTAAAATTAAGTGATAACCGTGTCGGTGAAATTATCTTCTCCGATCGTTCACATCCGACTCGACCTTGGGTAAATGTGAATGGAACAATCGTTAACTTGACCGTCGAGCGGAACTTATTTATTCAAGATGTAATTGGCCATATTTAAAATAGTCAGACCAGCAAAACCCTAATGATGATTAGGGTTTATTTTTTCATGATCTAAAACTTGCATTCGTAGGTTAGATTTGTTATATTACTCCTTGTTGCTTCGGGGATATCCAAAGAACGAAAGATATTTTTTAAAAAGTTCTTGCAATTGGATAGGCTGATGTGCTATATTAATCAAGTCGCCTTTGAAGGGCGACATGCTAATGAGAAAGAAATTGATCTTTGAAAACTGAACAACGAGTGAGTAAGCAAATTGGTTGAGCAATCAACCATTAATGAGATTATTAATCTCGCTAGCATCAAAATGAGCAAGTCATCTTTCTATTATGGAGAGTTTGATCCTGGCTCAGGACGAACGCTGGCGGCGTGCCTAATACATGCAAGTCGAGCGGATCACACCTTCGGGTGTGGTTAGCGGCGGACGGGTGAGTAACACGTAGGCAACCTGCCTTCAAGATCGGGATAACTATCGGAAACGATAGCTAAGACCGGATAGCTGGTTTTCTCGCATGAGAGAATCATGAAACACGGAGCAATCTGTGGCTTGAAGATGGGCCTGCGGCGCATTAGCTAGTTGGTGAGGTAACGGCTCACCAAGGCGACGATGCGTAGCCGACCTGAGAGGGTGAACGGCCACACTGGGACTGAGACACGGCCCAGACTCCTACGGGAGGCAGCAGTAGGGAATCTTCCGCAATGGACGCAAGTCTGACGGAGCAACGCCGCGTGAGTGATGAAGGTTTTCGGATCGTAAAGCTCTGTTGCCCTAGACGAACAGCAGGGAGAGTAACTGCTCTCTGTGTGACGGTATAGGAGAAGAAAGCCCCGGCTAACTACGTGCCAGCAGCCGCGGTAATACGTAGGGGGCAAGCGTTGTCCGGAATTATTGGGCGTAAAGCGCGCGCAGGCGGTCATTTAAGTCTGGTGTTTAATCCCGGGGCTCAACCCCGGTTCGCATTGGAAACTGGATGACTTGAGTGTAGGAGAGGGAAGTGGAATTCCACGTGTAGCGGTGAAATGCGTAGAGATGTGGAGGAACACCAGTGGCGAAGGCGACTTTCTGGCCTATAACTGACGCTGAGGCGCGAAAGCGTGGGGAGCAAACAGGATTAGATACCCTGGTAGTCCACGCCGTAAACGATGCATACTAGGTGTCAGGGGTTTCGATGCCCTTGGTGCCGAAGTTAACACAGTAAGTATGCCGCCTGGGGAGTACGCTCGCAAGAGTGAAACTCAAAGGAATTGACGGGGACCCGCACAAGCAGTGGAGTATGTGGTTTAATTCGAAGCAACGCGAAGAACCTTACCAGGTCTTGACATCCCGATGTAACACCTAGAGATAGGTGCCCTCTTCGGAGCATTGGAGACAGGTGGTGCATGGTTGTCGTCAGCTCGTGTCGTGAGATGTTGGGTTAAGTCCCGCAACGAGCGCAACCCTTGATCTTAGTTGCCAGCACTTTGGGTGGGCACTCTAGGATGACTGCCGGTGACAAACCGGAGGAAGGTGGGGATGACGTCAAATCATCATGCCCCTTATGACCTGGGCTACACACGTACTACAATGGTCGGTACAACAGGAAGCGAAGCCGCGAGGTGGAGCCAATCCTTATAAGCCGATCTCAGTTCGGATTGCAGGCTGCAACTCGCCTGCATGAAGTCGGAATTGCTAGTAATCGCGGATCAGCATGCCGCGGTGAATACGTTCCCGGGTCTTGTACACACCGCCCGTCACACCACGAGAGTTTACAACACCCGAAGTCGGTGGGGTAACCCGCAAGGGAGCCAGCCGCCGAAGGTGGGGTAGATGATTGGGGTGAAGTCGTAACAAGGTAGCCGTATCGGAAGGTGCGGCTGGATCACCTCCTTTCTATGGAGACTCGGGTCTGATAGACCCAGTCAAGCTTTACTCACTCGTGTTCAGTTTTGAAAGAGCAATCTTTCAATGAAACAAAGTTGTTCCTTGAAAACTAGATAACGAAACGAAATGTAAAGTAAGAACTTAGGTTGTGTTAACCTTCGGGTTACACAAAATCTTTAAATGTAATTTCTAGGTTAAGCTAGAAAGAGCACACGGAGGATGCCTAGGCACTAGGAGCCGAAGAAGGACGTGGCGAACGACGAAATGCCTCGGGGAGCCGTAAGCAGGCTTTGATCCGGGGATGTCCGAATGGGGGAACCCAGCTGTGGTAATGCGCAGTTACCATGTAGTGAATACATAGCTACATTGGAGGCAGACCCAGGGAACTGAAACATCTAAGTACCTGGAGGAAAAGAAAACAAAAGTGATTCCGTCAGTAGCGGCGAGCGAAAGCGGAATAGCCCAAACCAAGGAGCTTGCTCCTTGGGGTTGTAGGACCTCGACGTGGCAAAAGTTCGGTAGGCGAAGTGATCTGGAAAGGTCCGGCATAGAAGGTAAAAGCCCTGTAGCCAAAATCGAACGTATGCCTAGAGGTATCCTGAGTACGGCGGGTCACGTGAAACCCCGTCGGAATCCGGCAGGACCATCTGCCAAGGCTAAATACTCCCTAGTGACCGATAGTGAAGCAGTACCGTGAGGGAAAGGTGAAAAGCACCGCGGAAGCGGAGTGAAAAAGAACCTGAAACCGTGTGCTTACAAGAAGTCAGAGCCCTCTATATGGGTGATGGCGTGCCTTTTGTAGAATGAACCGGCGAGTTACGTTTGCAAGCGAGGTTAAGTTGAAGAGACGGAGCCGCAGCGAAAGCGAGTCTGAATAGGGCGCATTAGTTTGTAGACGTAGACCCGAAACCGTGTGATCTACCCCTGTCCAGGGTGAAGGTGAGGTAACACTCACTGGAGGCCCGAACCCACGAATGTTGAAAAATTCGGGGATGAGGTGGGGGTAGCGGAGAAATTCCAATCGAACTCGGAGATAGCTGGTTCTCCCCGAAATAGCTTTAGGGCTAGCCTCGGATGTTGTGAGTTGTGGAGGTAAAGCACTGATTGGGTGCGGGGCCCGCCAAGGGTTACCAAGTCCAGTCAAACTCTGAATGCCACAAACTTAAGTCCGGGAGTCAGACAGTGAGTGCTAAGATCCATTGTCAAAAGGGAAACAGCCCAGACCATCAGCTAAGGTCCCCAAGTGTGTGTTAAGTGGGAAAGGATGTGGAGTTGCACAGACAACCAGGATGTTGGCTTAGAAGCAGCCACCATTGAAAGAGTGCGTAATAGCTCACTGGTCGAGTGACTCTGCGCCGAAAATGTAACGGGGCTAAACACGCCACCGAAGCTATGGCTTGCACGTATGTGCATGGGTAGGGGAGCGTTGTGTATACATTGAATTCTGACCGTAAGGACAGGTGGAGCGTACACAAGTGAGAATGCCGGTATAAGTAACGAAAAGATCAGTGAGAATCTGATCCGCCGAAAACCTAAGGGTTCCTGAGGAAGGCTCGTCCGCTCAGGGTAAGTCGGGACCTAAGGCGAGGCCGAAAGGCGTAGTCGATGGACAACAGGTGGAAATTCCTGTACCACCGTAGCCGTTATGAGCAATGGAGTGACGCAGAAGGATAGTGACGCGAGCTGATGGATGCTCGTCCAAGCAGTGAGGCTGGTTAGTAGGCAAATCCGCTAACCGTAAGGCTGGGCTGTGATGGGGAGGGAAACTTAAGTACCGAAGGTCATGATTTCACACTGCCAAGAAAAGCTTCTAGCCAGGCGAAGGTGCCCGTACCGCAAACCGACACAGGTGGGTGAGAAGAGAATTCTAAGGCGCGCGGAAGAACTCTCGTTAAGGAACTCGGCAAAATGACCCCGTAACTTCGGGAGAAGGGGTGCCTCGGTAGGGTGAATAGCCCGAGGGGGCCGCAGTGAAAAGGCCCAAGCGACTGTTTAGCAAAAACACAGGTCTGTGCGAAGCCGCAAGGCGAAGTATACGGGCTGACGCCTGCCCGGTGCTGGAAGGTTAAGAGGAGTGGTTAGGGGCAACCCGAAGCTATGAATTGAAGCCCCAGTAAACGGCGGCCGTAACTATAACGGTCCTAAGGTAGCGAAATTCCTTGTCAGGTAAATTCTGACCCGCACGAATGGCGTAACGACTTGGGCGCTGTCTCAACGAGAGATCCGGTGAAATTTTAATACCTGTGAAGATGCAGGTTACCCGCGACAAGACGGAAAGACCCCATGGAGCTTTACTGCAGCTTGATATTGGACTTTGGTACGATCTGTACAGGATAGGTGGGAGCCTTTGAAGCCTGAGCGCCAGCTTGGGTGGAGGCGCCGTTGGGATACCACCCTGATCGTATCGGAGTTCTAACCTGGTACCGTGAACCGGTATGGGGACAGTGTCAGGTGGGCAGTTTGACTGGGGCGGTCGCCTCCTAAAATGTAACGGAGGCGTTTAAAGGTTCCCTCAGAATGGTTGGAAATCATTCGCAGAGTGCAAAGGCATAAGGGAGCTTGACTGCGAGACCTACAAGTCGAGCAGGGACGAAAGTCGGACTTAGTGATCCGGTGGTACCGAATGGAAGGGCCATCGCTCAACGGATAAAAGCTACCCTGGGGATAACAGGCTTATCTCCCCCAAGAGTCCACATCGACGGGGAGGTTTGGCACCTCGATGTCGGCTCATCGCATCCTGGGGCTGAAGTAGGTCCCAAGGGTTGGGCTGTTCGCCCATTAAAGCGGTACGCGAGCTGGGTTCAGAACGTCGTGAGACAGTTCGGTCCCTATCTGTCGCGGGCGTAGGAAATTTGAGAGGAGCTGTCCTTAGTACGAGAGGACCGGGATGGACGTACCGCTGGTGTACCAGTTGTCTCGCCAGAGGCATCGCTGGGTAGCTATGTACGGAGGGGATAAGCGCTGAAAGCATCTAAGCGCGAAGCCCCCCTCAAGATGAGATTTCCCAGTATGTAAGACCCCTTGTAGACGACGAGGTTGATAGGTTCGAGGTGGAAGTGCGGTAACGTATGCAGCTGACGAATACTAATCGGTCGAGGGCTTAACCTAATATAGGGATCTTTTAGCGGAGCTAAAAGTCTCTCAGCTTTCCTAAGTAGCATACTTTACTTCAGTTTCGTATCTAGTTTTCAAGGCGCAAACCACGCTTTGACTGTTTGGTGATGATGGCGGAAGGGATCCACGCGTTCCCATCTCGAACACGACCGTTAAGCCTTCCAGCGTCGATGGTACTTGAACCGCAGGGTTCTGGGAGAGTAGAACGTTGCCAAGCACACAGTAAGAGTCTTTCTGGAAAAAAAACCAGAAAGACTCTTTTTTTCGTATCTGTACGTTGTTGCTTTTTCAACCATACTAATCCTAAGAGGAGGGATGACGATGAAGATAAAAAGCAGCATGAGATGGTTCAACAAGGTATGTCTTTGTTCGTTAGTAACGCTGATGGTTAATGGTTGCTCCGCGAAGATCGAAGAAGCCAGGGATGATACGAATCCCCTACATGCCTTGAGCAATGTAGGCAGTATCGGGCCAGCCCATGTCGCCAAACAGGAATCTAAAAAGATACCAGTTGCTGTCGCGGCGCCGCCGCCTTTTCAGAAAAAGGAAAGACCGATTGTGAAAGGCATTTATGTGTCTGCATGGTCCTCCGTAGGAAGTAAGTTTGAGCAACTGATTGATCTCGTCGATCGTACCGATTTGAACACGATGGTGATCGATGTGAAGAACGATTCTGGTCAGGTGACCTACCCCTCTGCGGTACCTTTGGTTAATGAGATCGGGGCGAATAGCCACGTGATTATACAAGATATGAAAGCAAAATTACAACGATTGAAGGGGAAACACATTTATACCATAGCAAGGCTGGTGGTGTTTAAGGATCCCTATTTAAGCAAGAAGAAGCCTGCTTATGCAATGAAAAGCCGAAACGGAGGCATATGGAAGGATGCTAAGGGGATCGTTTGGGTAGACCCTTTTAAGAAGGATGTATGGGATTATAATATTGAAATTGCCAAGGAAGTAGCGAGTCTGGGATTTGATGAGGTTCAGTTTGATTATGTGAGGTTTCCTGAGAATGGGAAGAAGGTCGACCAGGAGGTTCAATTCGATAATCCTCAGAAGATGACGAAGGCGCAGGATATCGCGGCGTTTTTACAGAAGGCAAGGGAAGGAATAGGGGGGAGAGCAGATATATCGGCAGATGTATTCGGCCTCACAACGTCGTTACCCGACGATATGGGGATCGGTCAAGATTGGGGCATGATCAGTAAACAAGTGAATTATATATCTCCGATGCTGTATCCATCTCATTATACAACGGGGATCTATGGGGTCAAATATCCAGATTTGCAGCCTTATGCTATCATCCATAAAGCTATTCAGGACGCTAACGGGAAGAATCGGCAGCTTCAGCTGTCGGGCCAAGCAATTGCTCAAATTCGGCCATGGTATCAGGATTTTACTGCGACATGGGTGAAGCCACATAAAAAGTATGGTGTGATTGATGTGAAGGAACAAATTAAAGCTGCTAGGGAATTAGGAGTTGAGCAGTTCCTTTTGTGGAATCCGAGCAGTACGTACTCTTATCGTTAACCGAATTGACTTATTCGCAGGGAGGGGATGTCGTGTGCCAGTCCTTTTCCTTGACATCAAAAATAGGCTTTTGTTAAGATTGCAATCATACAAGTCATGGAGTTAGAAGAATCAAGCTTTCTTAAGATAGATAGAGGGCTTTAAGGAGGATATGGTACACGGTGAGGGATGATAAGTTTGGTAAGGAAGGCTTAACGTTTGATGATGTGTTGTTGGTGCCGAGGAAGTCAGAAGTTTTCGGTAAGGAGATCGACGTTTCAACGGTTCTCGCACCAGGTGTGAAATTAAATATCCCATTCATTAGCTCGGCGATGGATACGGTGACGGAGTCTGCGCTGGCGATTGCGATGGCTAGAGAAGGCGGAATCGGGATTATTCATAAGAATATGCCGATTGAGCTGCAAGCCGAGCATGTTGACCGTGTGAAGAGATCGGAAAGTGGCGTTATTACGAACCCCTTCTCCTTAACACCAGAGCATCACGTATATGATGCGGAAGAGCTGATGGCGAAATACCGCATTTCAGGTGTGCCGATTGTGAATGGCGAGAACCGATTGGTTGGGATTTTGACGAACCGTGATTTGCGTTTTGTTCATGATTATTCCATTAAAATTAAAGAAGTGATGACCCAGGAAGGGCTTGTTACCGCGCCAGTAGGGACAACGCTTCAGCAAGCGGAAGGCATCCTTCAGAAGCATAAAATTGAGAAATTACCTTTGGTGGACGAGAACTTTGGTCTCAAAGGGCTAATTACGATTAAAGATATCGAGAAAGCGATCCAATTCCCTAACTCAGCGAAGGATGCGCAAGGTCGCTTGCTTGTCGGTGCAGCTGTTGGTGTTTCCAAAGATGTGCTAGAGAGAGCGGCAGCGCTTGTTAAGGCTGGTATTGATGTCATTGTGGTAGATTCGGCGCACGGGCATCACATCAATATCGCAGAGACAGTAAAGAAGTTGAGAGCACAATATCCTGAGCTGCCAATCATTGCGGGCAATGTGGCAACTGGTGATGGTACGCGTGACTTGATTAAAGCTGGGGCTTCCATGGTGAAAGTAGGGATCGGCCCTGGTTCGATCTGTACAACGCGTGTCATCGCAGGGATCGGTGTACCGCAGGTTACCGCGATTTATGATTGCGCGCAGGCAGCTGCAGAGTTTGGCGTTCCAATTATCGCCGATGGCGGTATTAAGTACTCCGGCGATGTGGTTAAAGCGATCGCGGCGGGTGCTAGTGCGGTGATGATCGGCAGTCTATTTGCGGGAACGGATGAGAGTCCG
Source organism: Paenibacillus sp. MBLB1832 (assembly GCF_032271945.1). Taxonomy (NCBI): domain Bacteria; kingdom Bacillati; phylum Bacillota; class Bacilli; order Caryophanales; family Paenibacillaceae; genus Paenibacillus; species Paenibacillus roseipurpureus. Next base: position 17,744 of record NZ_CP130319.1, read on the forward strand.
GGTGAGTCTGAGATTTTCCAAGGACGGAAGTTCAAGGTATACCGCGGTATGGGCTCCTTAGGCGCTATGAAGGAAGGCAGCAAGGACCGGTATTTCCAAGAAAACGAGAGCAAGCTTGTTCCTGAGGGCATCGAGGGTCGTGTGGCGTATAAAGGGCCATTGGCCGATACAGTATACCAACTGGTAGGCGGACTTCGTTCAGGCATGGGTTATTGCGGTGCGCGGAACATTCAGTCGCTGATCCATGATACACAGTTCATTCGCATCACGGGCGCTGGTTTGAAAGAAAGCCATCCGCACGATATCCAAATTACGAAGGAAGCACCGAACTATTCGCTATAATAGTCGACACGATACGGACGAAAATTGAGGGCGTGGGCGCCAGACCCACGTTTTCTTTTTTTTTGAAATATGGCATATATTTCTTGGTAACCAGACTCTTTCTAGATGAACAGCGCAGTCGTTTATTTCGTCTAATGGGGTGTGTTACAATATAACGAGCATGAACATCATTTAGGGAGAGTGAGACCGTGAGATTGTTACGTTTTACAAAGAAAAAGGTTGCTTTATTGTTAGGTGTTAGCTTAATTGCTCAATCCTTACTTTTACATATACAGCCAACCTACGCGGCAGATGATAAGAAACCAGCAGCGTCACCGACGCCTGCTGCTACGGCAACTAAGCCGACACCTGCGAACAATGAACCACAACCCTTAGCGAAATCTGCGATCATTATGGAAGCGAGTACAGGAGCCGTTCTTTATCAAATGAATGCCGACGAAGCATTTCCGCCAGCCAGTATGGCGAAGATGATGACGGAGTATTTGGCTATGGAGAGCATCAAGGAAGGAAAGTTCAAATGGGACTCACCTGTAACGGCTAGTAAGAACGCAGCAGACGTCATTGGCTCAGGCCAGTTAATTGCTGAAAATGAAACACTGACATTCAAGGATATGTTTAATGCGATGTCCATCTATTCCGCTAACGACGCTTCAGTTGCTTTTGCTGAACTGTTAGGTGGTACGGAAGAGAATTTTGCGAAAATGATGAATGAAAAGGCGAAGCAGCTGGGTATGTCCGATAAGGCGCATTTCATTAGTGCGACAGGTCTTTCACGCGCTGATCTCAAAAATCCGCCAGCCTCGATTGACGGTGAGACGAAGATGACGGCGCGCGATGCGGCAATCCTTGCTTATAACATTTTGAAGGACCATAAAGAAATTCTTGAATTTACGAAAATTCCTTCTCTGAAGCTGAGACCGACAGATAAATCCCCGATGATCAACTGGAACTGGATGCTGGAGGGGAATGCGACGAATACGAATTTCAAAAAGTATGCCTACCAAGGTCTAGATGGCTTGAAAACAGGCTCAACGGATGATGCAGGCTATTGCTTCACAGGAACGGCAGAACGCAATGGTATGCGTATTATTACTGTCGTTATGGGGACTAAAACAGAGCCTGAACGTTTCAATGAAACACGGAAGTTGCTTGATTATGGGTTTAATAATTTCGAGATGAAGCCTTTCTTAAATGCGAAACAACCGATAGATTCCTTGAAAAGTGTGAACATTAAGAAAGGTGTACAAATGGAAGTACCGCTCGTGACCAAAACAGGTCTAACTTTTGTTGCTAGAAAAGGTGCGAAAGACTCTGATTTCGTCATTAAGGCAGAAGCTGTTGAAGAAAGTAAGCTCGTAGCTCCGATTGCGAAAGGCGACACGTTGGGTAAAGTGAAAGTAAGTTACAATGGACAAGAGAAAACCGTTGATCTGATTGCCGATGGCGATGTTGAAAAAGCAAGCTGGATCCGACTCCTGTTCCGATCCATTAAAAACTTCTTCAGCGATATGTTTAACGGAATCAAAGGCGGCTCTTAGGCCAGAAAATGGGTTGTATATTGCCCTTCCTTCATGTAAAATTACTGTTTAGAAGTTTATTATCGAATCGTGTAGGGAACTGCAACGAAATTGGCATACAAGCTATAGGAGGAAATAAAGAATGGAAACAGGAACTTCCCGTGTTAAAACTGGTATGGCCGAAATGCAAAAAGGCGGCGTGATCATGGATGTCATGAACGCTGAGCAAGCTAGAATCGCAGAAGCAGCAGGCGCATCCGCTGTTATGGCGCTTGAGCGCGTACCCGCTGATATTCGTGCAGCAGGCGGCGTATCCCGCATGGCTGACCCAACGATTGTAGAAGAAGTAATGAAAGTCGTCTCCATCCCTGTCATGGCGAAAGCAAGAATCGGACACTTCGTTGAAGCTAGAGTTCTTGAATCCCTTGGCGTTGACTATATCGATGAGAGTGAAGTACTAACGCCTGCGGACGAAGTATTCCACATTAACAAACGTGAATTCACGGTTCCGTTCGTCTGCGGTTGCCGCGATCTCGGTGAAGCGCTGCGCCGTATTGGTGAGGGTGCGTCCATGCTTCGTACGAAAGGTGAGCCAGGAACTGGTAACATTGTTGAAGCGGTACGTCACATGCGTCAGATTCAAGGTCAAATCCGTAAAGTTCAAAGCATGTCTTTGGACGAATTGATGTTCGAAGCCAAAACGCTTGGCGCTCCTTACGAGTTGATGCTTCAAGTTCACCAAACAGGTAAACTGCCTGTTGTTAACTTCGCAGCTGGCGGTGTTGCTACACCTGCTGATGCAGCGTTGATGATGCACCTTGGTTCTGATGGTGTATTCGTTGGATCTGGTATTTTCAAATCCGACAACCCAGAGAAATTCGCGAAAGCGATCGTTGAAGCTGTTACACACTACACAGACTATAAATTAATTGCTGAAATCTCCAAAAACCTCGGTACCCCTATGAAGGGAATCGAAATTTCCAAGCTTCAGGCTTCTGAGCGTATGCAGGAGCGCGGCTGGTAATGACGAAGATTGGGGTTCTCGCGCTGCAAGGCGCGGTAGCGGAGCATATCCGCGGTATTGAAAAAGCAGGCGCAGAAGGTGTCGTTGTGAAACGCACGGAGCAGCTTGCTGAGCTGGATGGCATCATCCTTCCTGGCGGGGAAAGCACGACGATCGGTAAGCTCATGCGGACGTATGGCTTCATCGACGCGCTGCGTGATTTCTCCGCGGCAGGTAAGCCGATCTTCGGCACCTGCGCGGGTTTGATTGTGATCGCGAAAGAGATCACTGGGCAGCCAGAAGCTCACCTTGGGCTGATGGACATTACGGTGGCTCGCAACGCGTTCGGTCGTCAACGCGAAAGCTTTGAGACGGACTTGCCGATCAAAGGCATTGACGAGAACGTTCGCGCGGTCTTCATTCGGGCCCCACTCATTGAGAAAGTGGGATCAGGGGTAGATGTGCTGGCGACGTATGACGGCCAGATCGTGGCCGCGCAGCAAGGGCATCTCCTTGCGGCGTCGTTCCATCCAGAGCTGACCGATGATTTCCGTCTGCATAGTTATTTCTTAGACATGATTAAGCAAAGTCAAGCCTAATACACGGTTCAAGCACCTCAAGTTATCTGGCGGTTTGCTGGGTAATGGGTGCTTGCTTCCATATTCATACCATTTTGCGCTAACGGAGGAATCTCCTTGTTTGATGTCAAGTTACTTCGAAGTGATTTAGCAGCTGTACAAGCTGCCATGCAAAACCGTGGCAAGCAGATCGAAGAGCTGAACGGTTTTACAGAGTTAGATTTGAAGCGCAGAGAACTGCTGCAAGAAACAGAGCAGTTGAAAAACCGTCGCAATACGGTTTCCCAGGAAGTGGCTGGGCGCAAAAGATCCGGTGAAAATGCAGATGAATTGATTCAAGAAATGAAAGTGGTCGGAGACCGCATCAAAGAGCTCGATGACGAGATTCGCGTCTTGGACGAGTCTTTGCAGCAGGTGCTCCTATCGATCCCGAATATGCCGCATGCCAGCGTCCCTTTGGGCCTCTCTGAGGAAGAGAATGTGGAAGTTCGCCGGGTTGGCGAGATTCCGCAGTTTAATTTTGAAGTGAAGCCGCATTGGGAAGTTGCACAGGACCTAGGTATTTTGGATTTCGAAGCCGCGGCAAAGGTCACTGGATCGCGCTTCGTGTTCTACAAAGGGCTAGGCGCTCGCCTAGAGCGTGCTTTGATCAACTTTATGATGGACCTGCACAGTGAAGAGCATGGCTATGAAGAGATGCTCCCTCCTTACATCGTGAATCGTGACAGCTTAACGGGCACAGGACAACTTCCGAAATTTGAGGAAGATGTGTTTAAGCTGGAGAACTCGGAATATTTCTTGATTCCGACAGCGGAAGTGCCTGTCACGAATTACCATCGTGAGGATATTCTGACGGCTGAACAACTGCCTGTGAATTTCGTGGCGTTCAGCGCTTGTTTTCGTTCGGAAGCAGGATCGGCTGGCCGCGATACGCGCGGTTTGATCAGACAGCACCAATTCAACAAAATTGAGCTTGTAAAGCTGGTTAAGCCCGAAGACTCCTACGAGGAGTTGGAGAAGCTTACAGGGCATGCTGAGCGCGTTCTACAGCTGTTGCAGCTGCCTTACCGTGTGCTGTCCCTCTGCACAGGCGATATTGGCTTCACATCAGCGAAAACATATGATCTAGAAGTCTGGCTGCCGAACAGTGGTGCGTACCGTGAAATTTCAAGCTGTTCGAACTTTGAGGACTTCCAAGCTCGCAGAGCGAATATTCGCTTCCGTCGGGATGCGAAAGCAAAGCCGGAATTCGTACATACACTGAATGGATCAGGCTTAGCGCTTGGCCGTACGGTGGCAGCTATTCTTGAGAATTACCAGCAAGCAGATGGCTCAATTGTGGTGCCAGACGTGCTTGTTCCTTACATGAACAATGTAAAAGTAATCACGAAAAAATAAGCACTTGCATCGAGTACTGATTATGTGCTACAATGCTTTTTGTCACTGCACAAGGTCGTCTCCCTAATCGGGGACGCCTATCGTGGAGAGGTGGTCGAGTGGTTTAAGGCAGCGGTCTTGAAAACCGCCGAGGTGCAAGCCTCCGTGGGTTCGAATCCCACCCTCTCCGTAGCCAAGGTAATACCCAACCAAAAAGTCATGCGATTCTTCGGAATCGTGTGGCTTTTTTAGTTTTTCATTTATTGGCGCGGTATGAGCGCAGGTGTTTTTTGACATGGATAAAAGACGGGTGGCTTTCGCATTTTAATCATGTGGAGGTGTTACCTATGAGCAAATCAGATAAACCCAACGTAGATCAAACTGAACTCGTAAATGAATGGAATCGTGTGATGCCGACAGTGCTGCAACCTGCCGATACGACAAGAGTCTGGGCCGATGAAGGCGATTTAAGCGCAATTCGTGTGCACATCCAGGCGGCGGGTCATACGGGGTACTCGTTCGATTTTAAGGTCACCTATGTGGATTCCCGCGAAGTGAACGTAGAGCTGATTGATGTCCAGCAAGGAACGACGCATATCGACGAACGCGGCGAGATCGTGCAGATGTTGATCGACGATTATGTGCGTCATATTCATGAGTGTGCACAGGCCCTGCAGAAGGTTACACACGCTTAGCCAGAGGAGGACAAACCATGACGAAGCAGAAAAGCCCAGATAAAAATTTGCAGAATGTGGCTAAGGATTTGGATCGCAATTCAGTAAACAGCCATAATGCCCAACAGCTGCAGCAACAAGTCAATGACCATCGCCATCAGGATGCACTGAACCACGACGGGAACTAGCTTGTAGAGGAGGATAATACCTATGTCTAAACCAAAATCATATTCGGCTGGCGATAATATTGTGAACAGCGGAAATGTCAAAAACCGAAATAATCCTGGCGGCAATCAGGAGCCGCTATCGGGTTCGAAGAAAGTGAAAAATCAGAATCACCACGGCGGACACGCGGCAGAGGGGCATGGGCACGGCGGCGACTAACAACAACGAAATTTTTTTCACAAAGAGGATTAAAAAATCGTAAACCAGCCATACTATATTTGTCGGCAAGCAGAGAGGTGTGGTTCCGTTGGAGCTATTAGCGAAAGCGAAACAACCGTTGCATAGAGGACTTTTCTACCTGTTATAATCAGGCTGGAGGATGATGTGCTAAAGACACTTACCGTGTTTTATACGCAGATTTACCTAAGGTTTATGTGTAACAAGGTTCAAGGAAATATCATCAATGCCGACGAAAAAAGAACCCTTAGGGGTTCTTTTTTTCATCTCATCGCTCGTGATTTTTTTCATAAAAATAGGATTAAAAAACGGCAAACGGGTCATACTATATTTGTCGGCAAGCAGAGAGGTGTGGTTCCGTTGGAGCAATCAGCGAAAGCGAAACAACCGTTGCATAGAGGACTTTTCTACCTGTTATAATCAGGCTGGAGGATGATGTGCTAAAGACACTTACCGTGTTTTATACGCAGATTTACCTTAGGTTTAGTGTAACAAGGTTCAAGGAAATATCATCAATGCCGACGAAAAAAGAACCCTTAGGGGTTCTTTTTTTCTATGTCTATTTCCTTTACAGGTAGAGGTACAGGATTAGATTTACGGTGCATGAGCAATCGAATACCGCCCCCGATCAAGATTATAGCCACAATGAAGGTTTGCGTAAAATTGTTGATCCAATACATGTAGTTACGCGTGCGAGGCAGGAATTGATATAAAAATTGAATCAAACCATCTCGGAAAATATAGTAACCGCCAAGCAGGATTAAAAGAAAACCAATGGAGCGATGGTACGATTTCCAATTCTCGACGAGCGGTTTGTCAATCAACGTGCCGTTCTCATACTTAGTTATGCTTTGCAGGGCGTCAAAGAAGCTGAAAAACCATAAAATCGGAATCAAGAAGAAGAACAGCGACAGTCTCAACACGTCCAAAATATACACCGAAAACAGGAACACCGCCATAAGTTGAATGCCCCGTTTGGTCATTGAGAGATAGAGGTGCGCGGCTCCAGGAAAAATGGCGATGATGGTGGCAAGTGTCCGGTTTTTGCGGCCATGCTCGTCCTTATGGAAGTCCTCTAGGATGCTGCGATCGACGAGATCGAGACCTGCTTGCTTGCGATCCAGCTGTTTCAGGGCATCGAACAAGATATAGAACCAGAGCACGGGCAGCACGAGTAGAAATACGATAAAGCCATCGTTATGCGTCAAGATCGTAATAAAGAAGATAAGTATGGCGATTCCGAAGAAAGAGACCATGGCGGTTAACCCTCTTTGCATCAGGCCAAGCCGATAATGGCCGACACCAGGGATAATAGATAGGAGCAGTACTTTCGATCTTTCCTGTTTTTTCGCCATGCTCTCGTAGGTTTCCCATGCTGTCATTTCCTGCTCTGGCTGTGACGGTGGATAAGGCCCGTAATAGCCTGGATTTGGCTGAGGGTAAGCTGGGATCGGCCCAGGCAAACTCACTAAAAATACAATCATATCGATCATATTGATGATCCCTATGAGGCCAATCGGTACCAGCAAAATGGCTAAGTCATCATCACCATCCGTAATAATTAGACCGATGAGAAGCACGAATGACAAGCCGAAAAAACTGAGACTATAAAAGGCACCGCGGCCTTTACGTCTCATATAAAAGTGACCCATCCCTGGAAGAAAGGACAGTAGGAATGCGGAAAAACTGCTTTTAGTCTTTGCAGGCATCAAGGTGCTAAGCCTCCTTCTTTGTTTTGTAGCGTATCTAACCAGGAAAGCGTTTTGTTCACGAGATGATTGGAAAGTGGAACCTGAGCCTCAAGGGACGACGGCGTTTCTAGAGGAGGAGCGGGCTTGTATGCCCCGACAGATCCTAATTCTTGTGATAAGCCATGGAAAAAGCCTGTGGCTACCAGAATAAGCGTCGCAGCCGCGGCTATGCCGTAATGGAACATGGTAGAGCGGTACCAGGCAGGCTTCATGCCGACCGTCCTTTGCAGAACGCTTAGCATATAAGCGTCTGGCTGTTCAACATCCAGGCACATGCGTGAGGACAATTGCTCTACGTAAGTCATATAGCTGGCAAGGCATACATCGCAGCGGTACAAGTGGTCCTCCATCTCGCTTTGCTGCTCTAGAAGCAAGTGTCCTTCCCCATACAACAACCAGTCCTGCTCGGTATAATGAACAATTTTCATCGAAACTCCTCCTCCTTCCAGTGATTTCGTACCCACATCTTGGCTCGGTACAGCTTGGATTCCACGGTTTTAATCGTAATGCCTTGGGCATGGGCGATATCTTGATAGGATTGGTGATGGATATAATAGGCCTGTAACACATCCTGATAATTTGGCGGTATTTGGTGCAGCTTCTCACGGACGAACGCGGTTGTTTCCCTGAGCAAAATCTCATGCTCCACGCCTTGCTCCAGCGGCGGTGCTCCCGTCATGGGCACCGCCTCCTCGATCTCGGCGATGAAATCTTCCTTGCGCCGACTGGACGCGCGCTTAAAATCAATGGCGCGATTCACCGCGATGCGGGTAATCCAGGTTTTGAATCCTTTTCCTTCATACTGAGGGAGGGAGAAGTAAATGCGGGTCCAAACCTCTTGGGATAAGTCTTCGGCATCCTTTTTGTGGCGTACGACAGCAAAGATCGTTTGAAAAATATACGACCGATGCATCGTAACAAGCTCACGGAACGCCGACTCATCGCCTGTGCGAATGCGATCAATTAGGGTGATCTCCTCAATATGCTTCTCCTCCTCTCCGCATGAATAGACGATGCTCGGTTAGCCTACCCCTGCACCTAGCCCGAAAAAAAGGAGCCGTCTGCAAGTAGAGTCATCTACGTGTGGGACCGCTCCTGTTATTTATCTTGCTATCGTAGAACCGTTTGATGCTAATGGTCGTTTGGTTGTTGAGCTCCGTACGAATACATAGGACAGCAACGCGCTGGTCACGCCAAGAACGCCAAGGAGAATAAAACCTTGATTCAGCGAGAAATAGTCGCCGATAATGCCCATGAATACAGGGCCTATGAACATCCCTAGACCATAGATGGCCTGGAAAAATCCCATCGCCGTCGCCCGCTTATCCGCAGGCATATGCTTAATGCTCATCCCCATGAGAAGGGTGAACGAAAGCCCGCGTCCGAAGCCTGCCAGGGCTTGCGTGATCATGAGAGTCCAGAGGTGATGGGTGAACGGTACCGTGAAGGTGAACACGCCCATCAGCAGGAAACCCGCCACGACCATGCGCTTCTCCCCGTAACGGATCGCCCAGCGTCGTCCACCGAACAAGGAGGCGAAGGCAACGGGGACGTTCGCGAAGAGGGAGAGCAGCGAGAGGTCGAATTTATCCGCCCCGAGCTGTGTTGCATAGACTGGCGTGAAGCCAAACACCGTTGCAAAGATCAGCACCTGCGATAAAATCGCAAGCAGTGAAACGAACAATAACGTGCGATCCGTCGCCACGTTCGCGATGCCGCGCATCGTAATTTTCGGCGCGTCTTTTTCCACTTTTTCAATGAGGAAGAAAGAGCCGATCATGCCGAGTATGCCGAGCACAGCGCCCAGAATGAACACCGATTCCCAGCCTAGCATATCTGCCGCCCAGCCTGCGCTCAGAATACCCAGCACTTGCCCGAACGAGTTGAAAAAGGAGATCGTCCCGATCGCCTTTGTTGACTCTTCATGCTGGTAATAGCTTGTGAAGAGGACCGTGAAATCCACCCATGTCGCCGCTGCGGCGCCTGCGAGAGCGCGAAGAATTAATATCCAAGTGAAATCGTGGGTAAACCACAGCCCGAGTCCCGTGACGGCCGTGAACAGCAGGCCGAAGGTGATGAACAGCCGTCTTTTGTGAAAGCGATCCGACATAATGCCAACGGGGATGCGGAGCATCATCTGCGAAATGCCGTACATGCCGACAATCCAGCCAGCCATTTGATGGCTGCCTCCAAGGTACTCTACATAGGGCGCCATGATGGGAACACTAGTGTACATCGACATCCAGAAAAGCAGCGTAACAGCGCAGAATAACGGGATTCGATAGGATGAAATAGGGCGAGTTGTCATTGTGGTGTGGCTCCTTTCTAAAAAACAAAGAAAGGGATTGCCAACCTGACGTTGTAATCCCTTCAATTTCTTATTTAGGTCTAGCTAATACGCGCCCGATACGATTCGAACGTACGACCTACAGTTTAGGAAACTGTTGCTCTATCCTGCTGAGCTACGGGCGCATAGTAAGGATTATGATAGCACGAAGCTTTTGGCGGCGCAATCATTTTGGATGGTAGCATTTGTTGCGGCAAGGCAACTTGTTATGATTGAGAGAGGTAGTAGGCATATTCCAAGGGTCTACTATATATCAGTTTTTTTCCTTTAAAACTCTTTATGTCATTGTATATACTTTTTTGGGGTTTACCGTTCAGTTCAATAATCCATAACTTACTGTCTTGGTCAATGACAAAATCCACACTCAATTCTCCCAGTGAACCCATTTGAATTTCTGCTTCTTGTGCGGCTTTTACACTTACATCGCGAAGAGATTGAAGTATGTCATTCACTTGTTCCAGCGAAAATAATTGGCGGAGAACTTCTACTGCCTCATAGATGTACTCACACATACTTGTGTTAAAGTATCGTTTGTGAGCAACTCTGCTTACTATAGTGGAAATCGACCACTCCCCAATAAGCCCCTTTTGAACAAGGACCCGGATATCAAAATACGGATGATCAAGTCCAAGCATTGGAATCCCTTGCTGGACCATGTATGTCTTTCGACAAAGAAGATTATCCAATTTCTCCCCAATGCTTTCATTGTTTCTGCAAATATATGTTGGAGCTAAGCTGTGCAATGAGATGTGTATATCGTCATTATCCATTCGTTCGACTCGATATACAGACGTTCCTTTATTTCCATAGATCGGCTTTATAAAAATAAGTTTATAGGATTCTAATAGTTTTGAGATTTCCACTTCCTTGTATAGAAATGTGTTCGGTACATAGGGTTGTAGTTCTGATTGTACGAGTCGTTTATTGAGATCCCATTTATTAAAAAAATTAATATGGTTAAAACACTTGTTCCTGCCTATGACTGCTTCAAGGCGTTGAATGGTGTTTGGTTTTTTGTTGTAACAACGGTTGTAGACGACATGCGGAAAAGGAAACGAATTTTGTGTCCATTTGTCCTTTTTTAAGCTAAGTCCGATAATTCGTTGCTTTTTCCACAGTATATCTCTTGGAGTGAAGGCAAAAAGTTTTAGGTTTAGATTGTGATAACGCTGACAAAGATCCAAAATTCTTTTTCTACTTCGCCTATTACTAACCATAATTCCTATCAATGGGCGCTTGTCCATTACTATCACTCCCTGGTCATCGATCCTAAAATTATATAATGCAATCGCGGACGTCTTGGTAGGGGACAATCACATAGCTGGCTTAAAAGTTGTTAAGTTTGGGTTCATTTTCCACTTTATGGTAGGCGTATACTGTGTCTATCTTTTTAGGCTTTTAATATGATGTTATACGTTTATAACAGGGAGATGAGATTAGTATGGGAAAATGTAATTGCCCTCCAGGCCCTCCAGGACCAGAAGGACCACGAGGGCCAAATGGAGCAGCAGGGCCGACGGGTCCAGAAGGACCGCGAGGACTGCAAGGAGTAACAGGAGCGACAGGACCGCGAGGACTGCAAGGGGCCACGGGAACAGCCGGATCTACAGGATCCACGGGATCCACAGGACCAACTGGGCCAGCGGGGGGTCCACCAGGACCAGCAGGAGCCACAGGACCCACGGGGCCAGCAGGAGCCATAGGATCCACGGGACCAGCAGGAGCAACGGGATCCACAGGGCCAGCAGGAGCAACGGGATCCACAGGGCCAGCAGGGGCAACAGGATCAACGGGTACAGCGGGAGCTACAGGGCCAGCGGGGACAGCCGGAGCCACAGGATCCACGGGAGCCACAGGACCCACGGGGCCAGCGGGCGGTCCACCGGGACCAACAGGAGCAACGGGACCAGCAGGAGCCACAGGATCAACGGGACCAGCAGGACCAGCAGGAGCAACAGGAGCAACGGGAGCAGCGGGATCAACGGGACCAGCAGGACCAGCAGGAGTAACAGGATCAACGGGACCAGCGGGAGCAACTGGAGCAACAGGGCCAACAGGAGCAACTGGAGCAACAGGGCCAGCAGGATCTGGGGGATTAATTCCATTTTCAACGGGTATCATCATCAGTGGTGCGACAGTAGTATCTGCTGCTCCAATTTTAATGGGATTTGGTAATCACACGGTCGAAGTTATTAATGGTTCTGGAGAATCAACTAGCCCACCAGAAGCAGGTGGTTTTGCTTTCCCAATTCCCTTTAATGGAACTGTTCAAAATTTACAAATAAGTGCAGATTTATTGGTTGCTTCAGTGGCTTCTATAAATGTGACACCACTTATATATGATTTTACAGTTTTCAAAGCACCTTCAGCTCCTAATAATGGCATTAGTCATCTTTCTTCATCTTACTTGACAACTTCGCTGACTAGCTCACTTAGTTTTGGGGGGAATAGTAATATCCTTACTGCCGGTAATTTCTATACAGCAACCAATATAAATCTCTTATCATTAAATGTCCTAGCGGGTGATCGTATTGGTATTCGTATAAGGACGCGTGCAGCATCTGATCCCTCCGCAGCTGATATTACTCAACTCTCATTTAGCGCTAGTCTATCTTATACGCCATAATAAAATAGCATAGCCGCAATCGAGCATGGAGAAGGATCTGTCGTTGCAGATCCTTCTTGTTTTACTTCTCCTCGCTAACGCGAAATGTTTTCATTCGGCGGGCAAGGAATGTACATCCTACATAAAGAATAGAATAACCATTCATTCTAATTTAGTATTGTGCACAGAAAGCAGGTGCCGCGATGAATAATCGCCCGATCCTTCCATTGACCAAAACGAAACTTGAGACTGTGTTCGACGCCATTTCACTCTTAGCTATTGTGAGTATGATCGTGTACATTGCATTCGAATGGCATGATTTACCCGAAAGGATTCCTATGCATTTTAATGGGAGCGGGGAGATCAATAGGTGGGGGAATAAAATGAGTGTCATCTTCCCGCCGATGATTAGCCTGATCCTGTATAGCGGGTTAACCTTGCTGGGTCGAGTCCCGCATGTCTTTAACTACCCTTTTCCGATCACGGCGGATAATGCGCTGCAGCAGTATGAGAATGGTCGTTTATTCATGACTAGTTTGAAAACGGTCATTACGATCCTATTTGCCTTCATTACATGGTCCGTGATTCGAATTGCCAAAGAGGGAAATGGTGACATCAATCTGTGGATTTTGGGCATCATCCTGCTGACGCTGTTTGGCACGATTATTTTCTTCATCGTACGTTCGTATAAGTTGAAATGAGCGAAAAAAAGCTGCCCTGAAGTAGACGCACGCATCTACGTTAGGACAGCTTTTTTCTGTTGTAGACGGCGTCGCAATCTAAGCCTTTCCGCGCAGTTTACGGAAAAATTGCGTCAACATCGTCGAACACTCCTCTTGCAGCACGCCGCTGACCACATCGACCCGATGGTTGAAGCGGTCCTCTTGCAGCAAGTTCATCAACGTCCCCGCGCAGCCAGCCTTCGGATCGACGGTCCCGTAGATGACCTGCGGAACGCGCGCTTGCACAATGGCGCCAGCACACATCGGGCAAGGCTCCAGCGTCACGTAGAGCTTGCAGTCAAGGAGACGCCAAGCCTGCAGGTGCTCGCTGGCTTGCTTAATCGCAATCATCTCGGCATGCGCCAGCGGATCCAGTTTCGTTTCCCGCAAATTATAGCCGCGGCCAATGATGCGCCCTTGATGGACGACGACGGCACCGATAGGAACTTCTCGGATCGCTTCAGCTTTCAAAGCCTCACCGATGGCTTCTCTCATCCACAGCTCATGCTGACTATGTTCAGTTATATGTTCATCCACAGGGGACACCTCGCGTAAAATATTTTATCCACATGTGCATAAAGATCGAACAAGCATTCGTTGTTAACAACCTGTGGATAACAATGTGTATAACTTAAAAACTTGTGGATATTCGTTCCACTACACATTCATACAATAAAAAAATAGCGGATGCAAGTAATTTAGTTGAAAGAACTTCCAACGGTCCGTATAATGAGGCTATAGAGTAGGTCGATAATACTACAATGACCGTAATAAATAACATAGCAGGGTTCGACAATGGCAAACTTGCTGAAAAGCAAGGACGCAAAGCTGAGGGTCTAAAGTTCTACAGAACTATGGCAGCCTGGTTACCGAAAATCGATGCTTTTCTTGATTGAGGTAGTAGGCTGTTCCACTGGGCAAGTGGGGCAGTCTATTTTTGTGCGCGAGGGCGTCTTATAATCCATTATTAGAGGGAGAGGTGCTGATGAGCATGGCCATGAGGCAATCAAGTTTAAAAAGATATGGGAGTAAAGAAGGATATGACGCGGACGTGATGATCGAAAGTCGGGCCGTACTGAGCAAGGATGACTTCGTTTCAACAGGTATTCTTACCTATGCCCAAGGGGACATCATGGAGATTGAGCTGCCCGAGTATGATGTGTATCAGTTGGGGGATAAAGCGAAAGTGACGCTGTACACCAAATCTGGTTTATTCGTGCTAGAGACAACCGTTGTTGCGAAAGAACCAGGTTCCCTCATTGTGATTAATCCTCCCGAGAATCGGAAGAGGTTTTCAGAGAAACGGGAGTTTCCCCGGGTCACGGTCAATCAACCAGGGCTGATTTCCAGTATTCAGAACAGCCATCAAAAGAAACAGAATGTCTTTGAGAATCCAATCGATTTTGCGATCAAAAATATATCTATGAATGGTCTCGGTTTTACAATCGAGGATAATGCCATGGTGGATGCGATTATCCATAAGAAGTCACAGCTTCAAGTGACGCTCGATCTGGGTTTTGAATTGCCATGCCAACTGGAAATTATACGGAAAGAAAAGCTGGAGAACAGCTTCTATTACGGCGCCAGCTTTGAAAGTGTCCCTGCGGAACAAAGCAATGCGCTGCGCGGCTTTATTCTTCGAAATCAGATCGAAACGTACTTCGAACAGAAGCGGGACGACGAGTTCAAAAAAGCAATGGAAAAAAAGTCTGCGGCCAATCCCTAGCTTGCAGGCTTTTTTTTGCCCCTCAGTTACTATATAATAAGAAGGATGATTTTCGAAAATTAAGGAGTTGTAACGACAATGGCTTTGAAAGCAGGTATCGTCGGTCTACCGAACGTAGGAAAATCGACATTGTTTAATGCAATTACACAGGCGGGGGCAGAATCTGCGAATTATCCGTTCTGTACGATCGATCCGAATGTTGGGGTAGTAGAAGTACCAGACGAGAGATTGCAGAAGCTGGTAGAAATCGTAGTGCCGAAGAGCATCGTACCGACAGCGTTCGAATTCGTTGACATTGCGGGTTTGGTGAAAGGTGCGAGCAAAGGCGAAGGCCTGGGCAATAAGTTTCTGGCACACATTCGTGAAGTCGATGCGATCGTGCATGTTGTACGTTGTTTTGAGGATGATAATATTACGCACGTTTCTGGGAAAGTCGATCCGATTGGCGACATCGAGACGATTAATCTTGAATTGATTTTGGCAGATATTGAGTCGGTCGAGAAGAAGATCGAGCGTTCACGCAAAAACCTCAAAGGCGGCGACAAGAAAGTTGTAGCTGAAGTAGAGTGTCTAGAACGCATCAAAGAAGCCTTATATAATGATAAGCCAGCACGCAGCTTGGATTTGAGCGATGATGAGAAGCTATTGGTTCGCGATCTTCATTTGTTGACGATGAAGCCAGTTCTCTATGCGGCAAACGTGAGTGAAGACGAAGTTTCAACAGCAGATGATAATGCATACGTTAAAATAGTGAAGACTTTTGCTGAAAGTGAAAACAACGAAGTTGTTTCCATCTCTGCGAAGGTTGAATCCGAGATCGCTGAATTGGAAGATGAAGAAAAAGCGATGTTCCTGGAAGAGCTGGGACTTCAAGAGTCTGGCTTGAATAGATTGATTAAAGCGGCTTACCGCAAGCTTGGGTTGTACACGTATTTCACAGCGGGTGTGCAAGAAGTTCGTGCATGGACGATTCGTAAAGGGACGAAAGCTCCGCAGGCGGCTGGCGTGATTCATACGGATTTTGAACGTGGATTTATTCGGGCGGAAGTTGTGTCTTATACCGATTTGGCGGCTGCAGGATCGATGGCAGGTGCGAAAGAGAAAGGCCAAGTGCGCCTTGAAGGTAAAGAGTATGTGGTGAATGACGGGGACGTTATGCATTTCCGTTTCAATGTTTAATTTTATGAAAAAATAAGAAAGGAGTGATCCCCTATGTTGGATCGACTTCAGTCCATTGTAGACCGCTATGAGAAATTGAGCGAACTCTTGTGTGACCCTGATGTAACGAGTGATACGAAGAAATTAAGAGAGTATTCGAAAGAGCAATCCGATCTTCAGGAAGCTTACGATGCTTACAATGAATATAAAAGCGTGAGCGAACAGCTGGCAGATGCGAAAGCGATGCAGAATGAGAAGCTGGACGACGAGATGCGTGAAATGGTCAAAATGGAGATCGAGGAGCTGACCGAGCAGTCAGCTAAGCTGGAAGAGCACCTTCGCATCTTGATGATGCCGAAAGATCCGAATGATGATAAGAACGTCATCGTCGAAATTCGCGGTGCGGCAGGCGGCGATGAGGCTGCCCTGTTCGCAGGTGATCTGTATCGGATGTACACACGCTATGCCGACAGTCAAGGATGGAGAACGGAAATTCTCGATGCATCCGTGAACGATTTGGGCGGATTTAAAGAGATTATTTTCATGATTACGGGCAAAGGTGCTTACAGCAAGCTCAAATTTGAGAGCGGTGCTCACCGTGTGCAACGTATTCCAGTAACAGAATCAGGTGGACGTATTCATACTTCCACATCAACGGTTGTTGTTATGCCAGAAGCGGAAGATGTGGAAATCGTCATTCACGATGCCGATATTCGCGTTGATACGTTCTGTTCCAGTGGAGCGGGTGGTCAATCCGTTAATACAACGAAATCCGCTGTACGGGTAACTCACGTACCGACGGGTATCGTGGCGACGTGTCAGGATGGGAAATCCCAAAACTCGAATAAAGAACAAGCGCTTCGTGTATTGCGTGCGCGTATTTCAGATAAAATGCGTGAAGAAGAAGAAGCGAAATATGCCGGCGAGCGTAAAAGCAAAGTCGGAACGGGTGACCGTTCAGAGCGTATTCGTACGTACAACTTTCCGCAAAGCCGGATTACCGACCACCGTATCGGCTTGACGTTGCACCGTTTGGAGACAGTGCTCAACGGCGATATGGCGGAAATTGTGTCAGCGTTAACGATTGCTGCACAATCCGATGCCCTAGAGGCGATGTAATGACGACTGTGAGCATGAGTGTGAGAGAAGCCTTTGTGAAGGCTTCTTCTTTTTTAACGGAGCAAGGCGTCGCAGAGGCCTCGTCTTGCACGGAACTGTTGCTGCAGCACCTGCTAGGCGGCTGCACGAGAACCGAGCTGCTGTTCCGCTGGTGGCAGGAACAGCTGCCCGAAGAGCTGGTGCCCGCGTGGGACCAGCTGGTTGCGAGGAAGGCCGCGGGCGAGCCGGTGCAGTACATCACCGGTGAGCAGGATTTCTTCGGCCTTCCGTTTGCGGTGGGGCCGGCCGTGCTGATCCCGCGGCCGGAGACCGAGCTGCTCGTGGAGGCGCTGCTCCACGAGGGCTCGCGTCTGTTCCCGCAAGGCGCTCCGCTGCTTGCGGATGTGGGCACCGGGAGCGGAGCGATCCCGGTGAGCATCGCGCACGCGCGCCCTGCGTGGCGCGTAGCGGCCAGCGACATCTCCGCGGCAGCGCTGGAGATGGCTCGCAAGAACGCGCAGCGCCACGGCGTGGCTGCGCGCATCACTTGGCTCGAGGGCGACCTCCTCGAGCCTTATATCGAGCGCGGGCTCGCGCCGGACATATTGGTGTCGAATCCACCATATATCCCGGACGGCGACCTGCCGGCACTGATGCCCGAGGTGCGGCTGTTTGAGCCGCACACCGCTCTGTTCGGCGGTGTCGAGGGACTCGACCTGTACCGCCGTATGGTCCAGCAGCTGCACCGGTTGCCGCGAATCCCGACCGTGGTCGGGTTTGAGGTGGGCATCGGGCAGGCGGAAGCTGTTGCGGCGATGCTGCGCGCCGCCGCGGAATGGACAGAGATCCGCTTCGTGCAGGATCTCCAGGGAATCGATCGCCATGTGATCGCGATCCGCTCTTCCGAGTAGCCGATTCTCCGCTATCGGCAAGGGCTTCCCGTGTTCTCGCTAATGCATCTGCAGTAGATGGCCTGCTCAGTCACCATAAGCAGCTAATGCACTAGCACTAGCTGCTCTACCAACTCTATCATTTTGAAATAAAATCATAGATTCATAGGTTTAGCCCCGCCCAAATCTGACCATACTGGCTAGTAGACGAAGGACGGGAAAGGGGCTACTCTCCATGGTAAAGAGAACCGAGCGCCACTCAACGAAAAGTTTATTATTCATTGTTTTTGCACTTATTCTTATGATGATGTGTTGGGAATCGAATCGGACGAACGCGGCGGTGATTTCGCCTACGATACCTGAGGAATCGATTCGTTTGCGTATTCTAGCGAATTCGGATTCTGCGCAGGACCAAGCTTTAAAACGCGAGATTCGCGATGCCATTATTGCGCGTATGCAGGAATGGGTTGTAGGTCCACATACGTTAGATGAGGCAAGGGCGGTTGTGAAGTCGCATTTGCCTGAGTTTAATGTACTGGTCGGCGACATGATCGCGGCTCGTGGCTTTACCTATTCGCATACGGTTGAACTAGGGATTGTTCCTTTTCCTACCAAAATGTATGGAAACGACGTCTACCCCGCAGGCGATTACGAAGCATTGCGCGTCGTCATCGGTTCGGGCGAAGGTCAGAACTGGTGGTGCGTGTTGTTCCCGCCTTTATGCTTCGTCGATTCCGTATCGGGTGAAGCGGTTGCTTCCGCTGCTGTTGTAGCCAAAACAACAGACGAGAACGGCAAAGAGAAGCCGGTTAAGGACAAGTCGACAAAGGAAACGAAGGGCAAGGCGAGCGAAACGCCGTCTGTGAAGAAGAAAAACGAAACAGCTGCTAAGGACAAAGTAGCTTCCGCTTCCACGGATAAATCAGAGGTAGAAGCAGCAGCAGCAGATCCTTCCGACGAACCAGCGAAACCAAAAGTGAAATTTTTCATTTGGGAAATGTTTAAGGCGATTTTTTCGTGGTTTAGCTAGGGACGAGAGAACACGCAGCTAACTTATGACCGAAGTAAGGATGAGAGTGATCGTGACTACGTACTGGAACGTGAAACTAGGTGGGGAGACCGCCATCGCGCAGCAAATCGCGCAAGCAGCCCAGCTTCTGCAGCAGGGAGAAACCGTAGCGTTTCCGACCGAAACGGTGTACGGGCTAGGCGCGGATGCGACGAATACGAAGGCCGTGGAACATATTTTTACGGCAAAAGGAAGACCCTCGGACAACCCGCTCATCGTGCATATCGCGGGTACCGAACAACTTGCGAGTCTCGTCCAGGCGGACTGTATCACGCCCGACCATCAGAAGCTGATGGCGGCGTTCTGGCCAGGGCCGCTGACGATTGTGCTGCCTGTCTTAGCAGGCAGCCTTTCGCCTTTGGTGACAGCTGGGCTGAACACGGTCGGGATTCGGATTCCTGATCATCCTGTGGCGTTACAGCTGCTGCGAGAAGTGAACTTGCCCATTGCTGCACCAAGCGCGAATAGCTCGGGCCGGCCAAGTCCGACCTTGGCGTCGCACGTTCGCGACGATTTGGACGGCCGCATAGGCGGTATCGTCGATGGCGGCGCCACAGGGGTTGGCGTTGAATCGACGGTGGTTCAGTTCGTGGACGGCGAGTTGTTCGTGCTGCGGCCGGGCGGCGTGACGGCTGAGCAGATGCAGGTTATTTTGCCAGACATATGCATTCATACGTCGGAGCCTACAGAGGTTGAAGCCTCGCAAACACCGCGCGCGCCTGGCATGAAGTATACGCATTACGCCCCGAAGGGTACGATGTACATCGTGCAAGGCGAGGATGAGCAGGCGGTAGCCGCTCGGATTCAAGCTGATATCGATGCCGCCAAAGCTAGGGGCGAGTCGACGGGCGTGCTTACTTTTGAAGAAAGAGTAAATTGGTATCGCGCTGATCTTATCCTCGCTTGCGGCTCGTTAGCGCAGCCGGATACGATTGCTCGGGAGCTGTATGCGGCTTTGCGGACCTTTGATGAACGGGGCATTAGCTACATCGCAGCAGAAGGTGTTCCAGCGACGGGTATCGGTCAAGCCATTATGAATCGATTATTGAAAGCCGCAGGCCATGAACAGATACGTGTTTAAAATGTAAGATTTTCGAAGTTTCATGTGCTAAATTGTCTTATAGCATGATTCCCAGTTTGTCCGCATATCTTGAGAAAGAATCGTGGACAAGGGGGATCATGCTATGCTTGCATCTGGGGTACAAATTGGGCAACTGATGACGATCGGCATCATGGCGATTGCTTTGGGCCTGGATGCTTTTTCGTTAGGAATCGGCATAGGGATGAAGGGCATTCGCTTGCTTGATATTTTGAAAATCAGCATTGTTATCGGGATCTTTCACGTGTTGATGCCGCTGATGGGCATGTTCATGGGGCAATATGTGTCCCTGCTGCTTGGCAATGTCGCTACGGCTGCTGGGGGTTGTCTGCTCATTTTACTTGGCGCGCATATGGTGTATAGCTCGGTACGGGGTGAGGAAGCGACGGTATTCGATCATCGAACGCTATGGGGGCTTATTATTTTTGCTCTCAGTGTGAGTATAGATTCGTTTTCGGTAGGCGTTTCACTAGGGATGTTCGCTACGGATATTGTACTGACGGTGCTCGTTTTTGGTCTCTTTGGCGGCTTGATGTCGATTGCAGGGCTGATGCTCGGCAGGCGGGTTAGCGGCTGGGTCGGAGAATACGGCGAGGCGTTCGGCGGGCTGATTCTTTTGGCATTTGGGATCAAGTTTTTACTATGATACAATGTTTTGGAGAGATGATTTGAGATTTGAGAAGTGGGAGGATTTCATGTTGCGAATTCTATTTGTCTGTACAGGTAATACGTGCCGCAGTCCGTTAGCTGAAGGTTTGCTGCGTATGAGAGTGCATGAAGAGGGGCTTGCGGCGGAGGTTCG
This sequence comes from Paenibacillus sp. MBLB1832, assembly GCF_032271945.1. NCBI lineage: Bacteria > Bacillati > Bacillota > Bacilli > Caryophanales > Paenibacillaceae > Paenibacillus > Paenibacillus roseipurpureus. The sequence goes on from NZ_CP130319.1 coordinate 38,904, forward strand.
TTCAGCAGGGGTTTCTGCGATGACGGGAGGGCCGATCTCGCGGAACAGCCAGCAGCTTCTTCACGAAGCGGGCTTTACCGAGTCGATTAGCTCCTTAGCGATTGGGGAAGCGGATGTGAAATGGGCCGATCTGATCCTGACGATGACAACGGGGCATAAGCGCTCGGTCATTGGTCGATTCCCTTATGCAGTGGAGAAAACGTATACGTTGAAGGAATATGTGGAGGATGATGCTCGTATTCTGGGGGCAATTGAGGAGCGGGAGCAGCTGCTCGCGGATATCCAGCTCAAACAGGCACTTTCCCAAACGATCTCCGCGGAAGAAAGAAGCCGCTTGCATATGCTAGAAAATGCGATGCCCGATTATGATATTTCGGATCCCTATGGCGGATCGTTGGCGGATTATCGCGATACAGCCGAGGAAATTAACCGCAGTTTAGATAAATTGGTGAAAAAAATTCAAGAGTAGCAGCGAGGTTATGTATCTAAGGCGATGGGTTGACTGTCTAGTTGAATGGATCTTTACACATCGCGGAGAATGCGGTAAAATACAAGTAACAAGCAGGACTCAATGTAACTGGCGACGAGTGGGATTAACCACAATGGAGCATTGAGCTATACGGCCGGTCGCCTGGGCAAAAGAGCAACGCGCTTATTCTAGCGTGTGCGCTCTTTTTTTCGTTTTTGGTGAGCTTTGGGATATAATAGGATGGTCGAATTCGAACAAGCATAAAGGAGCGTTCCCGTTATGAAAATTGCATTAGGCGCAGATCACGCAGGCTACCGTTTGAAAGATGTTATCATTCCTTTTATTGAGTCATTAGGTCATCAAGTGATGGATTTTGGTTGTAATTGTGGAGATTCTGTCGATTATCCCGATTATGCCCTTGAAGTATGTCAAAAGGTCGTTTCCGGTGAAGCAGATAAAGGCATTCTGCTTTGTGGAACAGGCATCGGCATGTCGATCGCCGCGAATAAAGTGCCAGGTATTCGCTGCGCACTCGTTCACGATCTGTTCTCTGCGAAAGCGACGCGTGAGCATAATGACACGAACGTGCTAGCGATGGGCGAGCGTGTTGTAGGTCCTGGCGTGGCCGAAGAGATCGTCAAGATCTGGTTGGAGACGGAGTTCTCCGAAGGGGTTCGCCACAAGAACCGCCTGAATAAAGTGCAAAGCATCGAAGATCGTTTCACTGTACACCCCTAGAAGAGAGGGCACACAATGACCGATTCTCTATTTGAATCTATAGCTCAATCGTTGGAAGCGAATTTGCGCGAGTTGGTTGCGGCTGGCGGTCTGCAGCCTGGCAATATCCTTGTGATTGGTACGAGCACGAGTGAAATTGTCGGGCAGCGGATCGGGACATCCGGCACGCTGGATGCGGCGAAGCCGATCTTTGAGACGGTTCGCCGCATCTGCGACGAATTCGGCTTGCATGCGGCGTATCAATGCTGTGAGCATCTGAATCGCGCGCTCGTGGTGGAAGAAGCGTTGCTGGCACTGGCGCCGCAGCTGGAGCCTGTCTCTGTCATCCCTGTGCCGAAGGCAGGAGGGGCGATGGCGTCGTATGCCTACAGGCATATGGCGAAGCCTGTTATGGTGGAGAGCATTCAGGCGCATGCTGGCATCGATATCGGCTCCACGCTGATCGGGATGCACCTGCGCAAAGTAGCCGTACCTGTACGGCCGCCGAATCGCCATATTGGTCAGGCGTATGTAACCATGGCGTATGCCCGGCCGAAACTGATTGGCGGTACGAGAGCCGTTTATACAGCGGCGGAGGCTGATCAACGTTATCAACAAGCTGCACCCGGTGCAGATTGCTAAGCAGTTTAGAGATGATATTTTAGGAGGAAATCCAGATGACAAACTTTTTGAGCAAGCAAGACCCGAAAATCGTAGAAGCGATGAACCTTGAGCTAGGCCGTCAACGCGACAAAATTGAATTGATCGCATCCGAGAACATCGTAAGCCAAGCCGTTCTTGAAGCGATGGGCACGGTGTTAACGAACAAGTACGCAGAAGGTTACCCAGGTAAAAGATACTACGGCGGCTGTGAGTACGTTGATATCGTAGAAGATATCGCTCGTGACCGCGCGAAAGAGCTTTTCGGTGCTGAGCACGCGAACGTTCAACCGCATTCAGGTGCGCAAGCGAACATGGCGGTTTACTTGGCAGCGCTAAACCCTGGTGATACGGTTCTTGGTATGAACCTTGCTCACGGTGGTCATTTGACACATGGCAGCCCGGTTAATGCTTCCGGTATTCTCTACAACTTCGTAGCTTACGGTGTAAGCGAGAAAGATTTCCGCATCGACTACGACGATGTTCGTAAAGCGGCTTTCAAACATAAGCCTCGTATGTTGGTTGCTGGTGCAAGTGCGTACCCACGTACGATTGATTTCGAAGCATTGGCATCCATCGCAAACGATGTAGGCGCTTTGTTCTTCGTTGATATGGCGCATATCGCTGGTCTTGTTGCTGCTGGCTTGCATCCGAACCCAGTGCCACACGCACATTTCGTAACAACAACGACGCACAAAACACTTCGCGGTCCTCGCGGCGGTATGATCTTAACTCGCAAAGCATGGGCAGCAGCGATTGATAAAGCGGTATTCCCTGGTTCCCAAGGCGGACCTTTGATGCATACCATTGCAGCGAAAGCTGTCTCTTTCGGCGAAGCGTTACAACCTGATTTTAAAGTATACGGTCAAAATGTAATCAACAACGCGCAAGCTTTGGCAACGGCTCTTACGGCAGAAGGCATCAACCTTGTGTCTGGCGGTACGGACAACCACTTGATGCTCGTTGACCTGCGTAACCTGAACATCACAGGTAAAGATGCCGAGCACGTGCTGGACGAAATCGGAATCACTGCGAACAAAAACGCGATTCCTTTCGACCCAACAAGCCCGTTCATCACAAGCGGTATCCGCTTGGGTACACCAGCGGTAACTTCCCGCGGTATGGACGAAGAAGCAATGAGAACGATCGCGAAAGTGATCGCGCTGACGCTCAAAAACCCGAAAGACGAAGCTACGCTTGCGAAAGCTCGTGGCATGGTGTCCGATCTGACTGCACAATTCCCGCTCTACGAAGGTTTGACGTACTAATCGCATATTATGGAGGCCAGCTCTTAGGAGCTGGTCTTTTTTTGTGGGGTTAAGCGCCACCACTCCCGATCCCATTTGTTGAATACCCGTTCCAGACGGAACGTGGATACCCACACCACATCCCCCAAAACTTCAAACCATCTTACGAAGAAATGAAACCATTCCGGGCAGCGATCCACTTACACTGATGGTGTACGTAAGTAATTCCTTACAGGATCAGGAGAGGTGAAGGTGCGCATGAATTTTCGGGAGATGCTTCGGCCGGTGCCGGCTCAGGCGAAGTTTGATTTGGAAGGTTGGCATGTGTGGTGCGGGTCGATGACGAAGGATGCAGAGGGGAGGTATTACTTGTTTTATTCGCGTTGGCCGGAGCAGGCTGGTTTTGATGCTTGGGTCACGCATTCCGAAATCGCCTATGCGGTGGCCGACAATCCGTTGGGTCCATTCCACCATGTGGACACAGTGTGGACCTGCAGGGACGGCGCAGCAAGTTGGGATGGGGATGTGGCGCACAATCCGGCAATTTTACGCTATGCGAATCGTTATTACTTGTATTACATGGGGACCCATGGTCCGGATATCTCCGACTTGGATGGTGCCGTGGATGAGGCAACATGGTGGGCGTATCGCAATAATCAGAGAATCGGTGTTGCGGTAGCTGATCATCCAGGGGGTCCATGGACACGCGGGGCATCACCTGTGCTTGATGTTTCCCCAGGAGCGTGGGATGGGCTGGTGACTAGCAATCCCACGGTTTCTGAGACTGCCGACGGTCGCATTTTGATGATGTACAAAGGGGTAGCCGAGGGCCCTCCGCCAAAGGGCGGGGCGGTTAACGCAGGCGTGGCCTTTGCCGACCAACCGTTGGGGCCCTTCTGTAAGCAGCCCTACCCAACTGTGTCGAATCCAACCCATGATTGGGCGGTGGAGGACCCTTACGTATGGTGTCAAGGGGATGGCTATTATGCGCTGATGAAGGATTTTCAAGGTTATTTTACGCAATCAGAACGAGGTTCCGTGGCACTATTTGAATCACCTGACGGAGTAACATGGCGACCATCACAGTATGCATTGGCCTTCGATTTGCAGATTCATTGGGCCCATCAGGCCCCGCAAGCGGTCGCAAGATTGGAACGCCCTCAGCTATGGTTCGACGAGAGCGGGAAGCCCGCTGTTCTGCTGTGCGCCGTGCTTGAACAGGAGGGAAGCCGAACGTACAACATCCAAATTCCATTAGGAGGAGATTCATGATGAATGTGTTACCGAAATGGTTTCGTCCGCTTCGCACGGTATTATCTGTCTGCTTGTTGGCCACGGCAACGACCCTCTCGATGCTAGCGCCTGTTCAACAGGCCTCAGCGGCTGCTCCAGCAGGGTATACGCTTTATTATGCTGACGAATTTAATGATACTGCTGTGAATGAGGCGGACTGGATGTACCGCGATGCGGGCCCTTATTCCCAAGGCTACAATCGTAAAGAAAACGTGCGTGAATCAGGCGGTTCCCTGCACATCGATTTCAAGCGTGAGCTGATTAATGGTACGTGGTACAACACCTGCGGCGGTATCGTTTCGAAGAAGTTGTTTGGCTATGGCTACTACGAGACGAAGGCGAGACTATTTAACGCAACGACAGGGCTGCATTCATCTTTCTGGAGCATGGGACTCAGCAATCATATCGCCGCGAACAATATTACGGGCTTAACCGCCGAAATTGCCGCGGGGAATCTGCCTTTTTACAACCAAGCAACGGAGATCGACGGCTTCGAGCATAACTCTGGGAGCAATTTTTACGACACGGGGACGATCACGTATATTCCAGGCTACAGTTCACCGCGGCAAAACGTAAGCGTAACTCCAGACGCATGGCATGTGTACGGGTATGAGTGGACGCCGACGGCCATTAAATTTTATCTCGACGGCACGCTCGTCAATACGATTAATACCACGACAACGCCGCAGCCGTTTGCACCTGCGAATTTTTGGTTGACGGCCCTAGGCTATTCGGCGGTCTCCGACTATAGTAAACTGCCTGGTGAAAGTGAGTTCGATTACTTCCGTTTTTACGCTAAGAGCTATCCGGCAGCGAATTTGCTAGGCAATCCGCAGATGGAGTTCACGGTAAAGGACACATCCAAGGGCTACACCGATCAAGATACGCCGAGCTGGATTGAGACGTATGACAAGGATGCCAGCTTCATGACGACCACGGATGCACATACGGGAATGCGCTCCTTAAAGCACGCGAAGGCGAGCAATTACCTTGTGACAACGAAGCAGAATTTGAACGGCATCGCCAATGGGACGTATCAACTCAGTGCGTGGGTGAAGAGCTCTGGCGGCCAGTCGCAAGCGTTAATGCGTGTGCTCAACTATGGCGGAGCGGAGATGAACATCACTGTTCCCACAACCAGCACGTGGACGCAGATCACGCTGAACAACATCCCCGTGACCAATGGCCAGGCAACGATTGCTTTTACATCCAATGCCACTTCTACACAATGGATGCTCGTAGATGATGTGAATTTTAGCGAGGTGTCAGCCACGACGGTGTATGAAGCAGAGTCACTGCCCGTGACCACCTCAGCAGGAGACTCGCAAACGAATTACGCAGATGCACCTGCTAGCGGAGGATCGTTCAATAATTTGAACGGCAACGGCGTAGATGATTATGTGCAGTACACGGTGAATGTGCCGCAGACAGGGACGTATACGGTGTACGTGGGCAATCGCAAAGCGTTGAATAAAGGGATTTATCAGCTCGCAGTGAACGGCACCAATCTAGGCTCTACAGTCGACCAGTATGCCGCAGCTTCGGGGTATGCGGAGTCTAATTTAGGCACAGTGACGATCAGTACCGCAGGCAACCAGACGTTCCGATTCACCGTAACCGGCAAGAATGCATCCGCCAGCACCTATAACCTAGCCTACGATTACATTACACTCGTCAAAAATTAATAATTAAAAGAAAGCCGTCTCTCAACTGGGGCGGCTCTTATCATTTCCGAAGATTTTAGACCATCTGCCAAAGATATGAAAAGGATCGCGCCTGCCAAGACGCTACAATAAAAACTATAAACAAACAGAGAGGAGAGGCAGCTCATGCACCGAACGATGAACCTGCTGCGACGATATGGCGTCATGTACGCCCTGTTGATTCCAGGCATGCTGTACTTCGCGGTATTTAAATATGTGCCGATGGTTTACATCGCTGCGGCGTTCAAGAATTACAACGTCCTGCAAGGACTTTGGGAAAGCCCATGGGTCGGCTGGCAGAACTTTCAGTTGTTTTTCGATGGCGTGTATGTGAAGCAAATTATCGGAAACACGATCCTGATCTCATTCTACAAGCTGATCTTCTCTTTCCCAGCACCGATTATTCTCGCCTTAATGCTCAATGCTGTCACCTCAACGGGGTTCAAGCGAACGATCCAGACGTTATCGTATCTCCCGCATTTCCTATCGTGGGTCATTATTTACGGCTTGCTAGTCGCTTTCCTGGCACCAGGCACGGGACTTGTTAACCAATTGCTGACGTCCTTCCACATGGATCGCATGTCGTTCCTTACCGAGTCCAGCCTCATCCGAACCATCATCGTAACCACCGACATTTGGCAATCCATCGGCTGGGGAGCCATCATTTATCTGGCGGCACTAACGGGGATTGATCCGAGCTTATACGAGGCGGCGACAATGGATGGAGCGAACCGGTCCAGACAACTATGGCACATCACACTGCCGGGCATCCGCAACGTTATCATCCTCATGCTGGTGCTGCGGCTTAGCGCGATATTGGATGTTGGTTTTGACCAGATTTTTATCATGCTCAATCCGCTTAATCAGGAGAAGGCCGACGTCATTGAGACGTGGGTGTATCGCGTCGGTTTACAAGAGGGCCGCATCGGCCTCGCTACCGCCGTCGGGCTGTTCAAATCGGTGATCGGCTTCGTACTTGTCCTTGGTGCGAATCGAGTTGCCAAAAAATTCGACGGACAAATCTGGTAGGGGGAGGAAGTCAACATGCGCCATTACAACGCAGGCGATCGGATCGCCCAAAGCATCAATTATGTCCTGCTTACCCTGCTTGCTGCTTCCTGCATTTTACCGTTTCTCTATGTCATTAGCGTGTCCTTGACGCCGATTTCCGAATACATCAAGAAGGATGGTCTGGTACTCATTCCGACACACACGACGCTAACAGCTTACCGTGAGATTATGCAGGGCGGCAGATTGCTCGACGCGTATCAGGTTACCCTTTTCCGAGTTGTCGTTGGGACGGTACTCAATCTCATATTCACGGTGATTACCGCACTGCCGCTCTCTCGGAAATCATTGCCTGGCCGAAGCGGGCTGCTGCTTTTCATCGTGTTCACGATGTTGTTCAACGGCGGGATTATTCCAAGCTATTTGCTTGTCAAAAATATAGGGCTGCTCAACTCCGAATGGTCGCTGATCATTCCAGGCCTGATCAATGCGTTCTACCTCATGATTGTCAAAAGCTTCTTCGAGCAGCTGCCCGAAGCGATTGATGAGGCAGCACGCATGGACGGAGCGGGCGAGATCTCGATCCTCGTGCGGATTGTGCTGCCGCTGTCCGTGCCCATTATTGCGACGATCGGCCTCTTCTACGCCGTGTGGCATTGGAACAGCTACTTTGATGCCCTGCTTTACATCAATACACCCGAGAATCAGCCTGTCCAGCTATTCCTGAGACAAATCCTGCTCGCCGCCGTTGCGATTAGCGGGGATGCCGCCGAAGCAGCAAACGCCGTGAACCCGATTTCCGTTCAGATGGCTTCCGTAGCCGTTACGACACTGCCCATTCTGGTTGTGTATCCGTTTATTCAGAAGCATTTTACCCGAGGTGTGCTGCTTGGCTCTGTAAAAGGCTAACCAACGGCCAAAATCAACGTTATCTAGAGGCAACTCTTGATATAGCATGTATAATAGACTAAAGGGAGAGGTTCACGATGAGAAAGAATCACGCGAAAGCTAGTGCGTTGGTAAGTATGACAGTTCTGCTAGGCGTCATGGCTGCGGGGTGCAGCAAAGCGGAGAATACGGCAGCGCCAAGTTCGGCCGCGACGACGTCCAGTCAGGCTTCGGTCAAGCCGCAGGAAGCGGACAAGAAGTACAAGATTAGCTTCTATAACACCGTCGGCTATCGTCTAACAACGCCAATGCCGGCGAGAGAGCAGGATCCGATCCGTCAAATGATCGAGAAAGACAATAACATCGATCTCGACATGATCATGGGCGGTGAGAACTGGAAGGATAAAATCAACCTGCTCATCTCCTCCAATCAGATTCCTGACATTATTTCCTTCCCTGATCGCGCCTCTGCGATTAAGTATTATGATCAAGGCTTAATGGCTGATCTCGATGATTTGTTGAAGCAGTTCCCAGAGCTTACGAAGGCCTTTGACCCTTCCCGTCTGGAACCGATGAAATATAAAGGTAAAACAATCGGTCTGCCTGCCTCCGAGGCGGTTGGCGGTGTAAATGGCTGGTGGATTAACAACACGTGGTTGAAAAAGCTAAACCTCTCCGTCCCGACGAATCCGCAGGAATTGCTCGCTGTAATGAAAGCGTTCACTTTTAACGATCCTGATGGCAACGGTAAAAATGATACCTATGGCTTCGTCGCAATGCTGCCGAAAGACGGCTCCCTAGGGTACAGCACAAGTGGTGCGCAAGGCTTCCAGCAAATTTTCTGGATGTTCGGCGTGCAGCCGAACTTCGTCGATGTTAAGGACGGCAAGGTTGTGATCTACAACACGGATGCGAAAACGAAAGAAGCGCTGCAATTCATTAAAGAGATGATTGATGCGAAGGTCGTCGACCCTGACTGGGTGACCATTGATGATGGACTCAAACGTGATAATAAGATGTACCAAGGCAAAGTCGGCATTATGATCGAAGATTGGCGCCGTGCGGAGCCTGCCGAAACGAAGAAAATGCAGGATGCTGGCGGCAGTGTGCCAGAGTGGAAGCAAATTGCACCTCCGAAGGGTCCTTACGGTGACCAAATTCTCGATGTGAAGCCGTTCCAGCAATCGCTGATCGGTCTTTCCAAGGAAGCGTTGAAAGATGCAGGCAAAGCGGCGCGCGCGATGCAGTTCATCCAATACTTGTACACGAACAAGGATGCGTATCCGTACTTAGCTTATGGCCTCAAGGATAAAACCTTTACCCTAACCAATGGCGTATCGAAGCTGATTGATAAAGCGACCTACAACGAGAAAGAAGTGGAGTGGCGCTATAACTATGCTTTTGTTCGCAAAGCGACGGACGGCGTGTACTTCGACTTCAAGAATCCAGACGTGACAAATGCGAATCAGAAAATTAATACGAGCTATCTGAAAGAGAACAACGTGAACCCACGCGTCTTCGATGATCCTAGTGATCCGATGGCACAAGATCGTCTGAAATACGCGAATGAAATGATGCTCAAATTCGTAACAGGGAAAGAGCCGTTATCCAATTGGGATACGTACGTGAAGACGATGCAGGACAAATTCAAGCTGAACGATGCGATTGCGAATTATACGAAGCAGCTGCAGGGCGACGGTGTTTTAAAATAAGAATAAGGGTCGGAATAAGGGGAGACGCCTCCTCTTTTTCCACATTTCTAGGCGAAGAGCGCCACAGAGGAGGACACACATGAGAGACTGGATCAAGAAATGGTTTCACAACATATCGTTTCGGCTGTTTCTGGTCTGTCTGGTGTTCGTACTCTGCTCAGAGGCGATTCTAAGCGGTCTCTCCTATCGGTATATCAAAAAAGAGATTACAGCGAGTCAACTCAACCAAGCAACGCAGTTGCTGCATAAGGAAGAAGAATATATCGACCTGTACTTCCTGCTTGTTCAAAATACGCTCGCCCAACTCTCCTCCTCGGCCAATTCGTGGCGCAATGATCTGACTGCTGCACAGGCTGCGCTTGAGAATGTGTACCAGGAGAACTCGGTCATGCTGACTGATGTGTATATGATCCGCAAGGATTTATCCATCTTGGGCGGCAATCCCGTCACCAAGGTGATCAATGATACCCGAGAAGACCGTGGTCCGCTGTATCGGATGGCGTATAGCAATGCCTATGGCGCCGTGATGGTCAGCGAGCCTTATACGAATTTCTTCTCGGGCTGGACGGTGACCTTCACGAAGGCAATAACGATCGCAGGCGAGCCCATGGCGGTAGCGGTTGACTTAAATTTGACGGAGCTGCAGGAGCGGTTACAACGAGTTGGCGGAGGCAGCAACGCACTGCAATTGGGGATTATGGACCAAGAAGGGCGTGTCATTCTGGAGCCTGCGGGCAGCCAACTGTTCAGTGTCAGCGACCATCGTCTGCGCTTCGGGGAGCGGGATGGCCGATCGTTGGTCGAAGATAAGGACGATGTGATCGAAGAACGCATCAATGGGACCGTCGTGACGATGATGAAAAGCATCAATTCACGCACGAAGTGGATTGTGTTTTCACTCTATGATGGCTCCGACTTGCAGAAATCGTTACAGCGAATGGAAACCTTCTTCGTCAGTCTGCTTCTGCTCGGTTTCTTGCTGAGTGTCATGACGGCAGCCTTCGTGGCCCGCATGATTCGCGTACCGGTTTATTATTTGATCCGCAAAATAAGCCAAGTGCGCCACGGGGATTTGAACGTGGTCGTGTCGAGCAATCGCCGTGATGAGTTCGGCAAGCTGGCTGAAACATTCGACGAGATGCTGCGCCAAATTCGCACCTTGATTGAGCATGTGAACCTTGGCGAACGCAAGAAGAAAGAACTGGAGATTCAGGTGCTCCAGTCCCAAATTAATCCGCATTTTCTATATAATACGCTGGGTTCGATCTCCAATGTGGTAGCATTCGGCCGCTATCACGAGGTAGATAACATCATTGCTTCGCTGATTTCGATTCTGGAATACGGAATTACGGATTTCTCCGACCGTGTCAGCTTGGAGCAGGAGCTTCGCAATGTGAAGGATTACTTATATATTCAGCAGATTCGCTATGATTGTGAATTCAAGCTGATCGAGGACATCGATCCTGAGACACTGCAGCTGCCCGTGCTGCGCATGGCTTTGCAGCCGATCGTGGAGAACAGTATTTTTCACGGGTATGCTGGTGGGCGCAAAGCAGGCGCGATCCGATTATCGGCCATTCGCCGTGAGGGCCATCTCGTTATTGGGGTGGAGGACGAAGGCATTGGGATGACACCGGAGAAGACCGTGGATCTGCTGCTGGCCAACCCCGTGGAGAAGACGTTCGATCAACGCAAGCGCATCGGCTTATACAACATTCACCAGCGCATTCGGCTGAATTACGGCGAGCCCTACGGGCTAAGCGTATGGAGTGAACCTGGTCGTGGAACATGTGTAACACTGACATTCCCAGATGATATCGTCGGGATGTTGATGGAGGATCAAGAAAGGGGGAAGGCGGTATGAGAGAAGTAACCTGCCTCATTGTGGATGATGAACCGCCGATGGTTCAGCGGTTACAAGCCTATTTCGGGCGGTGGGCCGATCTGAAGCTGCCTTTCCGCCTGATTGGTCAGGCCTATTCTGGCGCGGAAGCGTTAGAGATGGCTGTCGAATTAAGGCCTGATTTGATTCTCACCGATATCGTCATGCCAGGCATGGACGGGATTGAGCTTATTCGCCAGCTTCGGGAACGCCTGCCTGGCGTCGAGGTTATCATCTTGAGTGCCTACTCCGATTTTGCTTATGCCAAACAAGCGATTGCGATGGGTGTCTTCGAATATTTGGTCAAAGTGCCGCTGCGCGAGGAGGATGTACGCATCGCATTATCCAAAGCGCGCGACAATGTGATTGCTCGCGAGGAGAAGGAGCGGCGCTTGCAGAGTCTAAGCGGCTCGGTGAAAGAGAATTCCTACCGACTGCGTAAGCATCTGCTCGAGGAACTGCTGCGCGGCGATGTGTCGGAGGCCGTAATGGAGCGCCGCAGCGCCGAGCTAGTGCCCGGCTTTCAGCCGCGGCAGTATGGCTGCTTTGCCGTGCGCTTCGATAACTACGATGTCTTCTGCGCGGAGTATTCGCCTGCAGACCGCAACACGCTGAAATATGGCATGCTGAACATCATTGAAGAAGTGCTGCAAAGCCGAGGAAGCTGCTTCGCTTGCGAGCTTCAGCGTAGTGTAATCGTAGCCTTCGCCACGATTCCCGCGGGCAGCGAACAATCGTTCGATCGTATCTGCTACGAGCTTGGGGAGAACGTGCGCGATGCCATTAAAACTTATTTGCGCATATCCGTATCGGTAGGCGTTAGCCGAAGGTATAGCGGGTGGAGCCAAGCAGCGGCCGCCTATGAAGAGGCGAAAGCGGCCCTTACGGACGCCTTCTACGCTAGCTTTGGCACGGTCATTACGCCAAATCGGCGCATCAGCTACATGGAGGCTGATTGGCGCGAGCTGACGGAGCGCTTCGAGCTGACGCTCGAACGAATGAGCGGGAAGTCGAACGGCGAAGCACTGACACCGCTATTGCAAGGGTTGCATACCTATCGTGTCTCCCCGATCCGCTTAGTTAGCTATATCGAGGGCTGGAGCGCACGGCTTCGGCAGCGGATGCTGACTGGCGGGCAGACGGATGTCGCGGCAAAGTCTGCGTACGCCGAATGCATCCATCTGCATCAGCTTGTCGAGCGGCTGCGAATCGAGTGGGAGCGGTTGCACACCCTTGTGGAAGCGGAAGGCAGCGGTCTGCGCGCAGAGATGGTGAAAGCGATGCGGTATGTCGAGGATCATCTGAAGGAATCCATCTCCCTCGGCGTCGTGGCGGAGCATATTCATTTGAATCCGTCCTATGTGAGCGAGCTGTTCAAGAAAGAGCTGGGGATCAACTTCACCGACTATGTGTCCAAACGCAGGATCGAGCGTGCCATTGAGCTGCTGCGAAAACGCGATTATTCAAATTTAGAGCTGGCGGAAGCCGTCGGCGTTCATAATGAGAAATACTTTTGTACCCTATTCAAAAAAATAACCGGAACCTCTCCACAGAAGTTCGTCGCTACCAGTTGGAGGGATTGACGAGGGAGCGATTTTCAGATGTATCGGACAATCAATCAGGAGCGCTTCGAGCTAGACACTTTTGCGAATCCGCCTGCGGCGTACAGAAGTACGCCCTTCTGGTCCTGGAACGATAAGCTGGAGCCCGATGAGCTGCTCAGGCAAATTGGTGAAATGAAGCGAGCCGGCTTGGGCGGCTTCTTCATGCATACGCGTCAAGGGCTGCTTACGCCGTATATGGGGGACGATTTCCTCGATGCGGTAGAAATATCCGCGGAAGCCGCAAAAGAGCACGGGCTGGAAGCGTGGTGCTACGATGAGAACGGGTGGCCCAGCGGAACCGCGAATGGGGTAGTGCCTGCTTTGGGAGCTGCCTATCAGCAGAAATCGCTCGAAGGCATCTGGATCAACCGCTCTGATGGGAGCGGGCAGCTGGATGGGATAAAGCGGGATCCAGAATTTATGTTTGTCCTTGTTCGCGGGGAGCACGAGCAGCAGTGGCTCGTGGCTGATCCCGTGCAAGGGGATTGGTGTGTCGGACTTGCGGTGATGTGCCGCGTGAATCCTTACTATATTGATGTACTTGCTGAAAAAGCGATGACCGCCTTCCTGCAAGCCTGTCACGAAGTGTACTTTCGCCGATTAGGCGATCGTTTCGGGGAAAAGGGCGGGATTCCTGGCATTTTCACCGATGAATTGAAGTTCTCTGGCGTACCGTGGTCGGACGATTTCGCTCAGGCTTACGCCGACCGATACGGCGAGTCGGTTTCAAGTGCTATCGGCTGGCTGCTCACGGATGCAGCCCAAGGCGATGAAGCTGCCACGGAGGCCGCTTATCTCGCTCGCTATCGCTACTGGCGTCTGGTCAGCGAGCGATTCCAGCATAACGTACGGCTTGTTGCGGATTGGTGCGAGGCGCGCGGTTGGCAGCTGACGGGCCATTTCATGGGGGAGGACACCCTCATGGAGCAGTTGCAATATACAGCTGGCGTTATGCCGCTGTATGAGCACATGCATATGCCGGGCATCGATATGCTGGGGCGGACGCTGCGCAGCGTTATCCTGCCGAAGCAAGCGGCATCGGTGGCGCGGCAGCTCGGCAAGCCGTTCGTCATCACCGAAACGTTCGGCTGCTGCGGCTGGAACTTGAGCTTTCGCGAGATGAAACGCATCGCACAGTGGCAGTTCGTGCTCGGCGTGAACCGCCTGTGCCCGCATCTGCAATCCTATTCGATTCGCGGGGTGCGCAAGCGGGATTACCCGCCATCGCTGTATGTGCAGCAGCCGTGGTGGGACATGTACGCGGCGTTTAACGACTACTTCGCTAGGCTTACTTATCTATTGACCCTCGGTAAAGCAGCTCCGGGGATCCTTGTGCTGCACCCAATTCGCACAGCGTGGCTTCGGCAAAGCAAGGAAGACGTCGAGCTTATGCAAGCTCGCATGGACGAACTTGCGGGCGAATTGCTGGCGCTTCAGCGTGATTTCGACTACGGGGACGAAGCGCTCATGCGGGCGCACGTCAGCGCGTCAGGCGGCTTGCTGCACGTCGGCCAGCAGCAATATGACACCGTCATCGTCAGCGATCTGCTGACGATGGAGGGATCGACCTTCGCGCTGCTGCAGGCATTCGCAGCAGCTGGGGGTCGCGTGATCGTCGTTGGCGAAGCACCGACGTATATAGAAGGGCAGCTGAGCGAGGAGCTCGCTGCCTGGTTCAGCGGCGCTGGCGTTGTGACGGCAGCCAGCGCGGGGCGGATAGGCGCGCACATTGAGGCGCGCAAGGATTGGACGCTGGCGGAGGGGACATCGCCAGCAGCGTTGCGCCAGCTCTATGTGCAAGAGCGGCGCTTGCCAGGGATGTCGCTCCTGTATGTCGTGCATACTGGCGACGGGGGCAGCTCCGAACAGATCGACATCGTCATTCCTGCGGCTGACCAGCGTAAGTGGTTCGAGCTTGATTTGGACCATGGCGTGGAAGCCGTTGCTGATGTACGTACGCTGTCTGCCTCGATAAGGCTTGCCCCAGGCGACGCCAAGATTTTCGCTGTGCATGATGATAGCCAGGCGGAACGCGCTTTTAGGGAGACGACTTGCCCAGTAGCTTCTCCCGCCGAGAAGTCATTCTCAGTCGTCCCCCTAGATTTGAATGCATCGTGGAATTACGAACTCTCTGCGCCTAACGTTCTGACCTTAGACTACGCGAGGTATCGCTTGGATGGCGGTGAGTGGTCAGCGCCGACTTACGTGCTAAAAATTCAAGAACGATGTATCGCTCAGCAGCGTCCTGTACAGATCGAACTTGAATTTACGTTCGATGTGGATGCCAAGCTGTTGGCTCGGACCGATCGATCCCTATGGAGGCTCGCCATCGAACGGCCAGAACACTGGCAGTTGGCGGTCAACGGACAGCCTGTGCATGCGAGCGATGCGGATGAATGGTATGGCGGCGACCGCAGCTTTCCTATGCTCCCGATCGGCGCTTATGTGCAGGCGGGTCGCAATCATATTCGGATGTCGGGGCCGTTTACATGCAGTGAAGAGGTGTATCGCTTCTTCGGTGTGGGAGGTGCGAACCTCGCCCCGATCCGTAATAAGCTCACCTTCGATGTGGAGATCGAGAGCTTGTACGTGCTGGGCCCATTTGCTGTCACATCGACCGGCGGTTGGGAGCCTGCGGAGCGCGATGCGCTATGGACCGAGGGCCCGTTCCTTTTAACAGCCCAACCAGCGCAGATCGATTTGGCGGATATTACGCAGCAGGGGCTGACATTCTACGCTGGCGGAATTACGGCGGTGAGGACGATCACGCTATCCGAGCATGTATTGGCTAGCCTCCGTGAGGAAGGCTGCAGACTCATCCTGCAGTGGGAAGCCATGCGCTGCCCAGCGATGAAGCTGGCGGTGAACAGCGCGGACTCGCGCTTGGTTCTGTGGGGTGACAATCAGCTTGACCTCACGGATCAACTTGTTGACGACCAGTTGGAGCTGCAGATTGAGCTGCGAACGAGCGGTCGCAATACGTTTGGCCCTCATCACCACCTGAAAGGTGAAGTGACCTTTGTCGGTCCCACCAGCTTCACTGACAAAATTGGCTGGGTCGACGCCGGCGCTGATCAGATTTGGACCGACCGCTATTGCTTTGTCAGGTTCGGGCTGATAGGCTTGCAGTTGTTGCTCGTTCGTGCCTAACTTGACCTCGCTATCCCATTCTATAGATGGGGCAGCGAGGTTTTTTCGCCTTTTCCCCCGATGTCAAAAGACGTCAAATTGTTGGTTCTACAGCAGATAAGTTGGATAACATATGATATAATGGACGAGGTTTGCTGACCTAATTGGTTAATTTAGGAGGAACTCATGGGTAAAGTACATATTTGTGATCATCCGCTTATCCAACATAAACTTACTTATATTCGGGATGAGAAAACGACAACGAAAGATTTCAGAGCGCTTGTCGATGAAGTTGCGACCCTAATGGTCTACGAGATTACACGAGATCTGCCACTAGAACGCGTGCAGGTCAAAACACCGGTAACGACAGCCGATTGCCACGTGATTTCGGGCAGAATGCTGGGCCTAATCCCGATTTTGCGCGCAGGCTTGGGCATGGTTGACGGCGTGCTGAAGTTGATGCCAGCGGCTAAAGTCGGCCACGTGGGTCTTTATCGCGACCACGAGACACTTCAACCCGTCGAATACTATGTGAAGCTGCCTACGGATGTCTTGGAGCGAGACTTGCTCGTCATCGATCCGATGCTGGCGACAGGCGGTTCTGCGAATGCGGCGATCGAGGTGCTCAAACGCAGAGGCTGCACACGCATTAAGCTGATGTGCCTCATTGCGGCGCCAGAGGGTGTAGCCTCTGTTCAAAAAGAACACCCTGAAGTGGACATTTACGTCGCTGCGGTCGATGAGCATTTGAATGATCACGGCTACATCGTGCCAGGCCTCGGGGATGCGGGAGATCGTCTATACGGCACCGATTAATACGAGTATACGAGTAAAAAGGGAGAGAAACCGATGAAACGTCTTAAAGTAATTACGATCTTCGGAACAAGACCGGAAGCGATCAAAATGGCTCCGCTTATTCTCGAATTGGAGAAGCATCCAGAGCAGATCGAATCGCTAGTTTGCGTAACGGCACAGCATCGCCAGATGTTGGACCAGGTATTGGATATTTTTAAAATAACACCGAACTACGACTTGAATGTGATGAAGGATCGTCAAACATTGAATGAGATCACGATGCGTGTCCTGCAAGGCTTGGAACCTGTGTTCCAAGAGGCGAAGCCTGACCTGATTCTCGTCCATGGAGATACGTTGACAACGTTCTTGGCTAGCTATGCCGCATTTATGCAGCAAATCCAAGTCGGTCACGTGGAAGCGGGACTGCGTACGTGGAACAAAATGTCCCCGTATCCTGAAGAGATGAACCGCCAATTAACGGGTGTACTGGCTGATCTCCACTTCGCGCCAACACAGCAATCAGCAGATAACCTGCGCAGAGAGAACAAATCCGAGTCCCAGATTTATGTAACGGGTAACACGGTGACGGATGTATTCAAATACACGGTGCAAAAGGAGTTCAATCATCCTGTACTGGAATGGGCAGCAGGTCGTAAGTTGATCCTAATGACAGCGCATCGCCGTGAAGCGCAGGGTGAGCCGCATCGTCAAATTTTCCGTGCGGTGAAACGCATTGCCGATGAGTTCGAGGATATTGCGATCGTTTATCCCGTACATCCGAGCCCTGCGGTGAAAGAGCCTGCGCACGAGATTCTCGGCGATCACCCACGTATTAAGTTGGTTGAGCCGTTCGATGTGTTCGAGTTCCATAACTTCTACCCACATGCACACATGATTCTAACTGACTCTGGCGGCTTACAAGAAGAAGCGCCTTCCTTCGGCGTACCCGTTCTCGTTCTTCGTGATACGACTGAGCGTCCAGAGGGCATCCAAGCAGGTACATTAGAGCTCGTCGGAACGGACGAAGAAGTGGTGTACGAGCGCGCTCGCGCTCTTTTAACCGATGCTGCCCTGTATAATAAAATGAGCCAAGCTGCGAACCCTTACGGAGACGGCAAAGCGTCCGAACGGATTGTTCAAGCGATTCTTCACCATTTTGGTAGGACTTCCGAACGCCCGGAAGCATTCTAACCGTGACAAAATCATGACAAACGCTACAGCGTACAGTTGAACTGTTCGGTTTCAAATCGCGCAAACCCTTGAGCCGCAAGGCTCTAAGGAGTTTTGTGAGATGTGACAAATGAAGTTCCGTCAATTGACAAAGTTAGCATGGCTTCGATACAATGAATGAGGATTCGTAGCAGTATGGCTACGTGAAGCGTTTTCCCAGGTGGAAAGCGCCGAGGAGGGTGCGATGAAACGGCCAAATTCCAATGATAATCCTTGGCGGGCAGTAGCGTTAACTAGTGCAATTGGCATAGACCTTGTCGTATGTTTGGCAGCTGGCTATTTCTTCGGTGATTGGTTGAGCGGCACACTAGGCGGACAGTTTCTGGTTGTTGGTTGGATTTATGATGGGGCTTGTATCGGGTATCATCAGCATTTACTTCATGATTAAGCAGTACGGAGGGCTATGATGGACGAATTTTCGGCCACTCTGAAAACGGTTCAAAATGTATTCTTATTCTTTTTATCCTTTTGTTTGGCTGCATGGGCGCTTCTTGTCGATTACCGGATTTACTTTGCAGGCATTATGCTCGGTGCATGTGCCAGTATGATTAACGCAAGGTTCTTAGCCTGGAAGATTAACAAGCTGGCAGCAGCTGCGATAGAGCAGAAAGGACGCAAGGTAACCCTCGGTTTCTTGACCAGGGCGGCAGTCGCAGGTTTTGCCGGTTTGGTAGCGGTGAGGTATCCCGAGCAAGTTGCGTTAACCACGACAATTGTTGGATACTTTTTTGCTCAATTGGTAACACTCGTACTGGGTATTCTTTCTAATCAAAGATCGAAGAAGTAATTCCACGATGTAACTTCAACGAGTGAAAGGGGTGAAAATGGAAAATATGGAACATCATGTACCAGAATTTGAGTGGTTAGGCTTTCATTTTGATGCATCCGCATTGATGATGATCGGTATAACCACGCTAATCGTATTAATTCTTGCATTCGCAGGCACCCGTAAGCTTTCTGTAGCGAATCCTTCGAAACTTCAAAACTTCATGGAATGGACGATTGAGTTTGTAGAAGGCATTATTGGAAGCACGATCGGTTCCAAGCACGGCAAGGGATTTATCGCACTAGGTCTTACGCTCATCATGTACATTTTTATCGGTAACATGCTCGGCCTTCCTTTCTCAATCGTAACGGAAGATCACGTGTCCTGGTGGAAATCGCCGACAGCTGATATCGCAGTAACAGGAGCGCTTACTGTCATTGTAATCTTCCTCAGTCACTACTTGGGGGTTACACGCAACACCAAGCATTACTTCGCGCATTACTTTGAGTACAAAGGGGCTATGTTGATTCTTCACTTAATTGAAGTTGTCTCCAAGCCGCTGACACTCGCTTTCCGTCTTTACGGTAACATCTATGCAGGTGAAATTATGATATCTGTCATCATCGGAGCTGGCTGGTTCGGCGTTGCACCGTTATTTGTATGGCAGGGCTTCTCTGTGTTCGTAGGCGCAATTCAGGCCTTCGTCTTCACGATGTTGACGATGGTTTACATCTCGCAAACGTTGATTCACGAAGAAGAGCATTAATGGAGCTTTCCGAAATTAGCATATTTTATTTCGAAAGTCTGCTAAGAACAAGACTTACCTCGGGTAGTCTCGAGTCACTTATAAAAAACAAAACAAACTATAAGAGTTTAAGGGAGGATTTTTTACAATGGGAGCAATCGCATTAGTAGCAGCAGGTATCGTATTTGGTTTGGGAGCACTTGGTGCTGGTATCGGTAACGGTTTGATCGTAGGTCGCGCTTTGGAAGGTATTTCCCGTCAACCAGAACTTCGTGGAACACTTCAAACAACAATGTTTATCGGGGTAGGTCTAGTTGAGGCTATGCCAGTTGTTGCATTGGTACTTGCTTTCATCTTTATGGGAAAAGCTTAAGAAATCGGTTGGCGTTGATGGCCGTAGCTGCCACCACGCCTTCGTTTTGCCCACGTTATCAGAAGGGAGTGACGTTACTTGCATATTGAATGGTCCACATTTTTTATACAGATCGTTGCGTTTTTGATTTTGTATGTACTTCTTTCTAAGTTTGCGTTTGGTCCTCTGTTTGGCATGATGGAAAAACGCAGACAGTTAGTGAAAGAACAAATTCAGACAGCGGAGGACAGCCGTAAGCTAGCTGATCAACTGTTAGAGGAACAAAAACAAGCGCTGCAACAAACTCGTAAAGAAGCTTATGAAATTATTGAGCAAGCGAAACAAACAGGTTCCAAGCAAGCGGATGATATTATTCATGCTGCTGGTGCGGAAGCCGTTCGTCTGAAAGACGAAGCATTGAAAGATATTGAGAATGAGAAGGCTAAAGCAATTGCTTCTCTTCGCAGCCAAGTTGGCGCAATGTCCGTTCTGATCGCCTCCAAAATTATTGAAAAGCAAATCGACGAGAAGTCCCAAGAAGAACTTGTTGAGCATTACCTCAAAGAGGTAGGAGGCAACGTATGAGTGACATCGTCGTAGCGAAGCGTTATGCCAAAGCTTTGTTCGAAGTAGCGAAGGAAAAGAATATTATTTCCCAAGTTGAGGATGAGCTTAAATCTGTAGCTAGTGCGATTAGGGATAATGCAGACTTGCAGAAGTTCCTGAACCATCCGAACATCGGGACTTCCACGAAAACGGGCTTGCTAAAGCAGATTTTCGAAGGCAAAGTTTCCGAGCCGGTGTGGAACACGCTGCTGGTCTTGATCGATAAAGGAAGACAATCCATTCTGAATGCATTGGTTGGTGAGTTTACCAAGGTCGCAAATGAGGCACTTGGACAAGCAACTGCGGTTGTTTACTCGGCTGCCCATCTTTCTGATGCTCAGCAAGCGGAAGTGGCTTCCCAATTTAGCAAAATTACAGGTAAAACGATTCGCGTTACCAATGCAGTTGAGCCTAAGCTGCTCGGCGGCATTCAAGTGCGTATCGGTGATCGTTTATATGATGGAAGTTTGTCTGGCAAACTTGATCGTTTGTCCAAAGCTTTAGTTTAACACAAGCACTGTAAGAATAGGGGTGAAGTTCGTTGAGTATCAAACCTGAAGAAATCAGCTTATTGATTAAGCAACAGATTGAAAACTTTAATTCCGATATCCAAGTGGTTGATGTGGGTACTGTTATCCAAGTAGGTGACGGTATCGCTCGTGCTCACGGCTTGGAAAACGTTATGGCAGGCGAGCTGCTTGAGTTTCCAAACGGCGTACTTGGCTATGCATTTAACTTGGAAGAAAGCAACGTAGGTATCGTTATTCTCGGACCTTACAAAGATATCCGTGAAGGTGACCAAGTAAAACGTACTGGACGTATTATGGAGGTTCCTGTTGGGGAAGCACTTCTCGGCCGTGTCGTGAACTCCTTGGGTCAGCCCGTGGATGGTCAAGGTCCAATCGCAACGACGGAATTCCGTCCTGTTGAGAATATGGCACCAGGCGTTATGGCTCGTAAATCCGTTCATGAGCCAATGCAAACTGGTATCAAAGCGATTGACGCGATGGTTCCAATCGGTCGCGGTCAACGTGAGTTGATCATCGGTGACCGTCAAACAGGTAAAACGTCGATCGCAATCGATGCGATTATCAACCAAAAAGGCAACGGCGTGAAATGTATCTACGTTGCAATCGGTCAAAAACAATCCACGGTTGTGGGCGTTGTTGAAAAACTTCGTGCTGCAGGCGCGTTGGATTACACAATCGTTGTAACGGCTTCTGCATCTGAGCCATCTCCGATGCTGTGGCTAGCTCCATACTCCGGTTGCGCAATGGGTGAGTACTTCATGTACAAAGGCGAGCACGTCTTGATCGTATACGATGACTTGTCCAAACAAGCTGCGGCTTACCGTGAGTTGTCCCTCTTGCTTCGTCGTCCGCCAGGTCGTGAAGCTTATCCAGGGGATGTTTTCTACTTGCACTCCCGTTTGCTGGAGCGCGCTGCGAAATTGAATGATGAGCTTGGCGGCGGTTCCATTACGGCGCTTCCATTCATCGAAACACAAGCAGGCGATATCTCCGCTTACATTCCGACGAACGTAATTTCCATTACGGACGGTCAAATCTTCCTTGAGTCCGACCTGTTCTACTCCGGTCAGCGTCCAGCGGTTAACGTTGGTAACTCTGTATCCCGTGTAGGGGGCTCCGCTCAAACGAAAGCGATGAAAAAAGTTGCTGGTACACTGCGTGTTGACTTGGCTCAATACCGTGAGCTTGCAGCGTTCGCAGCGTTCGGTTCTGACCTTGATAGAGCGACTAAAGCGCGCCTTGATCGCGGGGTTCGTACACTTGAAATCTTGAAGCAAGGCGTTAACCAACCGCTTTCCCTTGAGAAACAAGTTTGCTCCCTGTACACAGTTGTTAAAGGCCACTTGGATGATCTTCCAGTTCAAGACGTTACTCGTTTTGAAGCGCAATTCTTGGCTTACTTGGAATCTAACCGTGCAGAAATCTTGAACAGCATTCGCGATACGAAAGACATTCCTGCGGATACGGATAAAGCGTTAGTTGATGCAATCAACACGTTCAAAAAGAGCTTCGCAGTTTCTGAATAATAATTGATTGTCTGCGTGAAGCAGACAGTTCGTGTTATGCCTGAGATTGGGCGCTGCATGGCGCCTGAGATCAGGCCTTCGAATGAAGGCTCTCCAAGGCCTCAAAAGAGAGGTGACAGGTATGGCAAAGGGAATGCGCGAGATTAAGCGCCAGATTAAATCTACTCAAAACACGAAGCAAATTACGCGCGCGATGGAAATGGTCGCGGCTGCGAACTTGCGTCGAGCTCAACAAGCAGCAGAAGCAGCTCGTCCTTACTCGGATAAGTTGAAAGAAGTTGTTGCGAGCATCGCAGCAGGCACCAAGGGTGTGAAGCACCCGATGCTGCAAACACGCGAAGTGAAGAAAACCGCTTATTTGGTTATTACATCGGACCGTGGTCTAGCAGGGGGCTACAATGCGAATGTTTTGCGTAAAGTAATGAACGAAATTCGTGAAAGACATAAATCGACGGCGGAATACTCCGTTTTCGTGATCGGTCGTAAAGGAAATAACTTCTTCACGAAACGCAATGTGCCAATCGTGCAACACGTTACAGGTCTTCCAGATTCACCGACTTTCGCGGATATCAAAACAATCGCTGCTTCAGCTGTCAGCAACTTTGTGAACGGTTCGTACGACCAGTTGTTCCTGGTATACAATAAGTTCCAAAATGCGATCAGCCAAGTGCCAACCATGGTTCGTTTGCTTCCGATGGAGGAAGTAACGAGTACTACAACGGCTAGCTATGAGTATGAGCCGTCAGCGGAAGGCGTACTGGAAGTATTGCTGCCGAAATATGCGGAAACGATTATTTACAGCGCAGTGCTTGAAGGTAAAGCGAGTGAGTTCGGTGCGAGAATGACAGCGATGAACTCAGCGACCAAAAATGCAACGAAGATGATCAGCACTTACACACTAGCGTACAACCGTGCACGTCAAGCAGCAATTACGCAAGAAATTGCGGAAATCGTCAGCGGTGCCAGCGCGAACGCTTAATGATAAACGGTCTCGATGGAGACACAAGCTTTACTTAGGAGGGAAACCATGAGCAAAGGGCGCGTTGTGAATATTACAGGGCCTGTCGTCGACATTGAGTTCGAGCGCGGACAACTCCCTGAAATTCTGAATGCAATCAAAATTGAAAAGACAGAAAACGGACAAACGGTTTCGATTACCGTTGAAGCGGCTGTTCACCTCGGTGACAACCTCGTTCGTTGCGTAGCGATGTCTTCTACAGACGGACTTGTCCGTGGTGCAGAAGCTGTCGACCAAGGCGCTCCAATCACTGTACCTGTTGGTGCAGCGACACTGGGCCGCGTATTCAACGTAGTTGGCGATCCAATCGATGGCATCGACACAGTTGACCGTACACTTTCCAGCCCAATCCACAAAGAAGCTCCGAAATTCGACAACTTGTCGACAAAATCCGAGATTCTTGAGACGGGTATTAAAGTTATTGACTTGATGGCTCCTTACGCAAAAGGTGGTAAAATTGGTCTCTTCGGTGGTGCCGGCGTAGGTAAAACGGTAACAATGCAAGAGCTAATTCACAACATTGCGCAAGAGCACGGCGGTATCTCCGTATTTGCGGGCGTTGGTGAGCGTACGCGTGAAGGTAATGACCTTTACCACGAGATGAAAGACTCCGGCGTTATTGCAAAAACAGCAATGGTATTCGGTCAAATGAACGAGCCTCCAGGCGCGCGTCTTCGCGTAGCTCTGTCCGGTTTGACAATGGCTGAGTATTTCCGTGACGAAGAAGGAAGAGACGTTCTTCTCTTCATCGATAACATCTTCCGTTTCACACAAGCAGGTTCTGAGGTTTCCGCTTTGCTAGGCCGTATGCCTTCCGCGGTAGGTTACCAACCAACGCTTGCAACTGAAATGGGTCAATTGCAAGAGCGTATTACGTCCACGAAAAAAGGTTCCGTTACTTCCATTCAAGCGATTTACGTTCCTGCCGATGACTATACGGATCCGGCTCCTGCAACGGCTTTCGCTCACTTGGATGCAACGACGAACTTGGAGCGTAGTATCGCAGCTGCAGGTATTTTCCCTGCGGTAGATCCACTTGCTTCATCTTCCCGTGTCTTGACGCCAGAAATCGTTGGCGAAGAGCACTACAAAGTAGCACAAGGTGTTAAACAAGTTCTTCAACGTTACAAAGAGCTTTTGGATATCATCGCGATCTTGGGTATGGATGAGTTGTCTGATGAGGACAAATTGGTCGTTACTCGTGCGCGTCGTCTTCGTTTGTTCTTGTCTCAGCCGCTTCACGTTGCTGAGCCGTTCAACGGATTCCCAGGCTTGTATGTACCATTGAAAGAAACTGTGCGCAGCTTCAAAGAAGTTCTTGAAGGTAAGCACGACAATCTTCCTGAAGTTGCTTTCCACAACGTGGGAACAATTGAGGATGCTATTGCGAAAGCTAAAACGCTATAAGTTGCATTTGCATACTCGCTAAGTTAGCTTAGGAAGGAGAATCCAAGTGAGTACATTCCTATTGGAAATTGTAACACCAGAGCGCACAGTGTATGCTGAACAAGTGAACATGGTTAGCGTGAAGGGTGTCCAAGGTGAGCTTGGAATTCTGCCGAATCACATTCCACTTGTCACACCGTTGAAAATCGCTCCGATTACTGTGAAGAAACAAGGGTCGAAAGACGAAGTTCTTGCAGTGAATGGCGGCTTCATGGAAGTGCGCAAGGATAAGGTGGTTATTTTGGCGGAAAGCGCCGAGCTGCCTGGTCAAATCGATATCGATCGTGCGAGAGCAGCGAAAGAGCGTGCGGAGAAACGTCTTGCGGACGCGAAGCAAGATAACGTGGATTTCAAACGCGCTGAAGCTTCTTTACAAAGAGCAATGAATCGTATCGGTGTGTCCGGGAAATAAATCGTTGATAAAAGCGGGGGAGCTTTGGTTCCTCCGCTTTTTTTGCGTTTTCTGAAGGTGGAAAACGCAAAAACTGCTCCTCCTAAGAAGGAGGAGCAGTGCGGTTATTGCTTCATTTTAAGCATGATGCCAGATGGTGGATTGCCCTGTTTTCGGACAAGGAGGAAACGTATCCCCTGCCGTTAATGTTATGCTCTGCCCGTCGGCATCGCGGTAGCGGCCTGTTTCGGTTACTTTGTCATTCGTCTTATGCTGATGACTGGATTGTGAAGCTGATGACATGGGGAAGATCAACCCTTTCATTCATAATAATTTGATTTATAGGACACAGCTCGTATGCCCAATGAATAATATTCCCCGTTTAGGTGGTATCCTACTCATAGCTTGGAAGAATTAATGTCGACGCCCCAACCCCTTTTTGTTATACTGATGTAGGTGATTATTACCAAATTGGCTAAACTAGCAAAGAATGCAAATCAGAAATGGAGGCGGTTACATTCACATGATGTATACAAATAACTATGTAATCGTAGCGGTTTTTTTGGGTTTAGGAGTTTTTCTTCCCATTGCAGCGCTGACGATTGGCAAATGGTTAAGACCGAGCAAACCCATCGATGAGAAGTACACGACGTACGAGAGTGGTAATGAGCCTGTAGGTGAAGGGCAGATCCGGTTTAACATTCGTTATTATTTGTTTGCTTTGATGTTCGTCATCTTTGATGTGGAGACCGTGTTCCTCTATCCGTGGGCTGTCGCGTTTGATAAGCTCGGTTTGTTTGCCTTAATAGAAATGTGTATTTTTGTAGCCTTGCTTGCCATAGGCTTAATATACGCTTGGAAGAAGAAGGTGCTGCAATGGACTTCAGTCTAGAGTCGATCACTCCCGAGGAACGGGAAGAATTAAACCGCAATGTATTTATGACAACGCTGGAGCAGGTAAAAGCTTGGGCTCGCAGTAATTCCCTATGGCCATTGACATTTGGCTTAGCTTGCTGCGCCATTGAAATGATGGGAACAGGCGGTTCTCACTATGATTTAGATCGATTCGGAGTCATCTTCCGTACGTCGCCAAGGCAATCAGATGTCATGATTGTAGCAGGGACAGTTACGAAGAAAATGGCTCCTTTGCTGCGCCGTCTTTATGAACAAATGCCAGAACCGAAGTGGGTCATTGCGATGGGCTCTTGCGCAACGGCGGGCGGACCTTACGTGAAGTCGTATTCGGTTGTCAAAGGTGTCGACCAAATCGTACCCGTTGACGTGTATATCCCTGGTTGTCCGCCGAATCCGGCTGCGCTGATCTATGGGATCAACAAGCTTCAGGAGAAGATTCGCTATGAGGCGAAGACTGGGAAGCAGGTGACCAATCGATGAGTGAGGAGAATAAGCCGGAGAAATCCGTGGATCCAACTCCTCCCGTTGGTGAGGATGGTAAAGTGAATGAATCGCCCCTAGATGAAGCGATTGCTGAGGTTGGCGAGCTCACCCCAGAGGCGCGATTGAGCAAGACGCCGCTTAGCGCAGACGTGCAAGCGGATGTAGAGCGCGCTGCGGAGATACAGGCCGCTGATCCGGCCGTGCAGACGACGAGCGAGCCAAGCGACGCACCTGCGGCAGAGCTCGCGGAGCGAGCTGCAGGCGCCGAAGCGGCTGCAGCGCCAGCGTCCGACGCGGCGGCGGAGCGCGCCGCGGCCAAAGCCCAGGCAGCAGCAGAAGCCCGCGCCGCGCGTGCCGCAGCACGCGGAGCGAAATCCGACTCGGCGGAGCCAGCCGCGCCGAAGGAACCATCACCGAACCAGCCGCTGTTGGATCGGCTGGTTGCGATCTTGAAGGCCGACGTAGGCGAAGACGCCGTCGTCGACGCGTTCATCAACGAAAGGGACGCGCATCGCCCTTACGTGGTCATTCACAGCTCGCGCTGGCCGCAGGCCGCGCTAACGCTTAGAGATCACGAGGAGTTGCGCTGCGATTACTTGCGCAATCTCTCTGGGGTGGATCAAGAAACGCACCTGGAGGTGGCGTATTATCTGCTTTCGCTTACACACAAGCAGGAGTATTGTGTGAAAGTGAAGACAGACCGCGAGCAGCCAAGCATTCCGTCGGTAACGGATGTTTGGGCGACAGCCAACTGGAATGAGCGTGAAGCCTTTGACCTTTTCGGCATCGATTTCCCTGGCCATCCGCACTTAGTTCGCATCATGATGCCTGATGATTGGGTGGGTCATCCACTGCGCAAAGACTACGAACCGCTTGACCCGGAGGTGTAGCACGTGTTACGGACAGAAGAGCTCCTATTAAATGTTGGCCCTCAGCATCCTAGTACGCATGGGGTTTTCCGCGTGATTGTAAAGCTGGATGGTGAAATCATTCGAGAAGCCATACCCGTTATGGGCTACTTACATAGAGGAACAGAGAAATTGGCTGAGAACCTCAGCTATACCCAAATTATCCCTTACACCGACCGCATGGATTACGTTTCGGCGATGACGACGAACTACGCGTTAGTGAACGCCGTCGAGAAAATGATGGGGCTCGAAGTCCCAGAGCGTGCGGAATTCCTGCGCTTGATCGTGATGGAGCTGCAACGAATCGCTTCTCACATGGTGTGGTGGGGCACGTACTTACTCGATATTGGCGCGATGAGCCCGTTCTTGTACGCATTCCGTGATCGGGAAATGATCATCGATTTCTTCAATGAATTATGCGGTGCTCGCTTAACGTACAACTACATGCGTGTTGGCGGCGTGAAGTGGGATGCGCCAGAGGGCTGGATTGACAAGGTGCGCGCATTCGTACCGTATATGTACGGGAAATTAGAAGAATATCACACCCTCGTGACGGGCAATGAGATTTTCCTATCAAGGATCAAGGGTGTCGGCAAATATGATGCTGAGACAGCCATTGCGTATGGCCTTAGCGGGGCGAACTTGCGTTGTACAGGGGTGGACTGGGATATTCGCAAAACACAGCCGTACAGCCTGTACAGCCGCTTCCAGTTCGATGTGCCTGTGCGCAGCGGCGGGGATTGCTATGACCGTTATTTAATCCGGATGGAAGAAATTAAACAATCGCTTCGCATCTTGGAACAGGCGTTAGACGTGTTCCCTGAGGGTGGCGAAACGATGGGCAAAGTGCCGAGAGTCATTCGCCCACCAGAAGGCGAAATCTATGCAGCCATCGAATCTCCGCGCGGGGAAATCGGCTGTCATATTATTTCCCGAGGCAAGCAAGAGCCGTACCGTTTGAAATTCCGCAGACCGTCCTTCGTGAATCTGCAAATTTTGCCTAAGCTGCTCGTGGGAGAATCGATGACGAATCTGATCACGATTCTGGGCGGCATTGATATTGTCGTTGGAGAGGTGGATGCCTAATGGTCAATCTATTGGAGGAGAGTCTAACGTGGACGAACTTCTTCGTATTCCTTTTCTGGGGCATCGTCATGCTGCTGCTCGTACTCGGTTTCGTTACCTATGCCATTTACTTCGAGCGTAAAGTCATCGGCTGGATGCAGCTGCGGATTGGACCGAATCGAACAGGGCCGTTCGGGTTGCTGCAAAGCGTCGCGGACGTGCTCAAGCTGTTGATTAAAGAAGATACCATTCCCAAAAAAGCGGAGCGCGAGCTCTTTATTTTAGCACCGATTATCACATTCATTCCGTCCTTTACAATTATTGCGACGATTCCGTTCTCGGATCGGATGTTCAATGCGAACTTGGACGTGGGACTGCTCTACTATGTCGCCCTGACAGGCATCTCGACCATTGGGATTATTCTTGGCGGTTGGGCTTCGAACAATAAGTATGCGTTACTAGGCGGTATGCGCTCAGCGGCACAAATGATTTCCTATGAAGTTCCGCTTGTTATCTCCGTGATTGGCGTCATTATGATGACAGGCAGCTTGAATCTACATACGATTGTCGATCACCAAACAGGCGGTTTCTGGCACTGGAATTTCATTCCTCAGATTCTCGGTTTCGTTATTTTCGTTATTGCGGGTGTATCTGAGTTGAATCGGACGCCGTTTGACTTGCCGGAAGCTGAATCTGAGCTCGTTGCGGGCTACCATGTCGAATATAGCGGATTCCGTTTCGCCTTTTATATGCTGGCTGAGTACGTGTATGTCTTCGTCATCGCATCGCTAATCAGCTTGATTTTCTTGGGTGGATGGCATGCGCCGTTCGGTTTCCTTGATTTCATTCCAGGCGTGATCTGGTTCTTGTTGAAATTCTCGCTTGTGGTGTTCTTCTTGTTCTGGCTGCGCGCGACATTGCCACGGGTTCGCATCGATCAGCTGATGGGATTCGGCTGGAAAGTGCTGCTTCCACTGGCGCTGGTTAACATGCTGTTAACGGCGATCATTATGACCATTTTCTAAAATGTGCTTACGAAGACAGTTTTGCTCTAGCAAAACTTTAAGGAGCTGAAACACATGAAAGGCATTATGAAAGGTTTAGGCTTCACGTTTAAGGGCTTAACACAGAAGAAGGTTACGTACGCTTATCCAGACGTTCCGCTCAAAATGCCGGACCGCTTTCGCGGTATTCAACACTTTGATCCCGAGAAATGCATCGTGTGCAATCAATGTGCGCGTGTATGCCCAACGGAGTGTATCACGTTAACGGGGAAAGCGAATCCCGACCCTGAGAAAAAAGGGAAGGTCATCGATACGTATGACATCAATTTCGAAATTTGCATTCTGTGCGACCTATGCACAGAGGTGTGTCCGACGGAAGCGATCGTGATGACGAACAATTTTGAGCTGAGCAGCTACAGTCGTGACGATTTGTTCAAGAACATGGAGTGGCTGAACAACAACAATCAAAATATTCGCCAAGAGAACAACTCGGCTATGCCGAAGGGGGGCGCAAAGAAAGATGTTTAGTGGACTCGGCGATTTCCTATCTAGCGGTACGAGTTGGGCGTTCTTCATCTTCGCGCTGCTCGCCATTGGCGGGGCCATCTTTATGATCTCTTTTACCAAAGTCGTTCATATGGTCATCGCCGTTGCCCTCACGTTCATCAGCTTGGCTGGTCTGTACGTCATTCTAGAAGCGGAATTTGTGGCGTTCGTTCAAGTGTTGATTTATGCGGGTGCGATCTCTATTCTGATGATTTTCGGCATTATGATGACGAAGCATCGGCAAGAGGAAGAGGAAGGGCCAAAGCGTCCTTGGCATGAAGGGTTGGCCATTTTGGGCGCGGTAGGACTGTTCGGTGTTCTGTTCTACGCAATTCAGAAGTCGACGTTCGTCTCATCGGAAAACCTAGATGTAGGGAAAGATAATACGCTTGAAATCGGGAAGCTGCTCTATAATGTGCACGTCATCCCTTTCGAAATTATGTCCGTTCTGCTGACAGTCGCCTTCATCGGGGCGATCGTGGTCGCGAAGAGAGAGGAGGATTAACCCATGGGCACTATCATTACGCCTTATCTCACGTTGGCAGCGATTTTGTTCTGTATCGGACTGTACGGCGCGTTAACGAAGAAGAACGGGGTGATCGTCCTGCTCTCCATCGAGCTGATGCTCAATGCGGTCAACTTGAACTTGATTGCGTTTTCGAAGCTAGGGGACCATCCCGCGTTAACGGGGCAAATTTTCTCCCTTTTCAATATCACCATTGCGGCTGCTGAGGCGGCTGTGGGGATTGCGATTTTGATCGCCATTTACCGCAATAGAGGTACGGCGGATGTTACGGATTTGGATTCTATGAAGCGCTAGGAGGATAACAAGGATATGGTATCGGACTATTCACAATATGCCTGGCTCATTCCGTTGTTTCCGCTGATTGCTTTTCTAGCGCTTACGGCGATGGGACGTCAACTGAAGGACCTCGGGATTTACATTAGCATTTTTGCCATGCTGCTTTCGTTTATTGTCGCTTTTCTTATTTTCGTGGAGCGTATCGGCGGGAATGTTGAAGATTTTACGTGGGATAAAATGAACTGGCTGCAGGTCGGTGATTTTACGCTGAAAATGGGCTTTGAGGTCACGAACCTCAACGCACTGATGCTGGTCATTGTTACCCTGGTGTCTCTGCTCGTAAACATTTATTCCAAGGGCTATATGAAGGGCGACGAGCGGATACACACGTTTTTCGGGTATATTGCGCTGTTTTCGTTCTCCATGCTAGGTCTGGTCATTGCAGAAAATATGTTAGAACTCTACATCTTCTGGGAGCTTGTCGGCGTCTGTTCTTTCTTGCTCGTCGGCTTCTGGTACTTCAAACCAGAGGCGAAGGCAGCGGCGAAAAAGGCATTCATCGTCACACGCATCGGGGATGTCGGCTTATTCATCGCGATCCTGTTGCTGTACTTGTACATGCCAGGGCACGCACTTGATTTCACATCGATACATAATGCCTTTACAACGGGTAAAATCGACCCAACGATCGTCACCTGGATTGCAGTTCTGATTTTCGTCGGGGCGATCGGTAAATCGGGTCAATTTCCGCTGCACACGTGGTTGCCAGATGCCATGGAAGGGCCAACGCCGATCTCGGCGCTGATCCATGCGGCAACGATGGTTGCGGCTGGGGTGTACCTCGTGGCGCGGACATTTGACATTTTCCATGCGTCGCCAGATGCGCTAACCGTTGTGGCATATGTGGGCGGATTCACGGCGATCTTCGCTGCGACGATCGGGATCGCGCAGAACGATATAAAGCGGATTCTCGCGTACTCCACGGTCAGCCAACTCGGTTACATGATGATGGCGCTGGGAATCGGCGTCTCCTATACGTCGGGGATGTTCCACTTGTTCACGCATGCGTTCTTCAAGGCGTTGCTCTTCTTAGGCGCAGGTAGTGTGATTCACGCGGTGCATACGCAGGATATTAACGAAATGGGCGGTTTATCCCGCAAAATGAAGATTACGACGGGGACCTTCGCGATCGGGACGCTGGCGTTATGCGGTATTTTCCCATTCGCAGGCTTCTGGTCGAAGGATATGATTTTAACCGAAGCGTATGAGCATAACCAATTGCTGTTCTGGGTTGGTGTGATTGCGGCGTTCTTCACCGCTTTCTACATGTCACGTCTTTTCTTCCTTGTGTTCATGGGGGCGTCTAGAGGCAAAGCGCATGTCGATCATGACGATCACGATGATGCGCACGACCATGCACACACGCATGAACCGCATGAATCTCCAGCGACGATGACGGCACCGCTCATTATTCTGGCTGCGTTAGCCGTTGTAGCAGGTTTCGTAAATACGCCATTCAATGAATGGCTGGGTCATTGGTTAACAGGGCAGGAGCACGACGAGGCGGCGAATTGGACGGTCATTATTTTGTCCACCTTAGCGGGCTTGTTGGGTATCGGACTGGGCTACCTCATCTATTTGAAACGCTCCATCCCACGGGATGTCGTTTCGAGCAAAGCGCCTTGGTTATACAAGCTGCTTAACCGTAAATATTTCATTGATGAAATCTATGAAGCCGTCGTCGTTAAACCGCTTCGCGGTTTAAGCGTGATCTTGGAATTGTTTGATATTTACGTCATCGACGGAATCGTACGCTTGGTCGCATTCACCGTGGTAAGTCTGGGACGGCTCGGGTCCCGACTCCAAAACGGTCAGATGCAATCGTACGGCGTCATCATGCTGCTGGGGATGCTGATTCTGGCCCTTGCCATCGCAGGAAGGAGGTTCCTACATGCCGGATAACTTGCCTATTTTAAGTATGATCGCCTTCTCGCCGTTGCTCGGCGTGCTTGTTCTGCTCTTCCTTCGGGGAGACAAAGGCCGTCTGATCAAGACGGTGGGGATCGTCACAACGCTAATTCCACTGTTTTTGGCCGCATGGCTGTATGTGGACTACAACTATCAAGGGGATCCGCTGCAGTACAAAGAGTCGCTCGATTGGATCAAAGTGCCCCTGAACCACGAGGGGATACAGCAGATTACGAAATTTTTCTTCGAGTTTAAATATTCGTTAGCGGTCGATGGCATCTCGTTGCCGCTCGTCTTCCTAACGGCACTAATTTCGACAATGGCTGCTCTAGCGTCGGTGTACATTAAGAAACGCTGGAAAACGTATTTCATCTTATTCCTTTTGCTAGAAACAGGCATGTTCGGTGTCTTCCTTGCACAGGATCTGTTCTTATTCTTCCTGTTCTTCGAAATTACACTCGTGCCGATGTTCTTCTTGATCGGAATATGGGGCTATATGAATCGGGAACAAGCGGCGAATCGCTTCTTGCTCTACAACGGATTGGGCTCAGCGATCATGCTGATTGCCTTCTTGATTCTGGTGGCAACGGCTGGCTTCAACCAGGACCCGTCACAAACCGAAGCGATCATTTACTACAGCGGTGATATTCACACGATTGCGCACAATTTGCTGCAGGCTCCTGAAGCCTATGTAAATCAAGCGAATACACCGTTCTTCATGAGCCAAGCGATGAAATGGACCGTGTTCATTCTGCTCTTGGTCGCATTCGGGATCAAACTGCCGATCTTCCCGTTCCATACGTGGATGCTGAAAGTGCACACAGAGGCTCCGCCTGCTGTGGTTATGATTCACTCGGGCATTTTGCTGAAAATGGGGGCCTACGGCCTCATCCGTTTTGGGATCCTGTTCTTCCCGGCGGAAGCCCAGCAGTGGGCGTGGGTGCTTGCGCTCCTCGGTGTCATTAACATCGTGTACGGTGCGCTGCTCGCCATGGTTCAGAAAGATTTCAAACTCGTACTGGCCTACTCGAGTATTAGCCACATGGGCATCGTCCTGCTGGGACTCGCTGCTTTCAATATTTCAGGTCTGCAGGGCGCCGTGTTCCAGCTCATCTCACACGGTCTGATCTCAGCCCTGATGTTCTTGCTCGTCGGCAGCATCTACGAGCGAACCGAAACCACGCAGCTCGATCGCTTGGGCGGTCTCGCTCGCAATATTCCTTTCATCAGCGGCATTCTGCTGATTGGGGGTATGGCATCGCTCGGATTGCCTGGCTTATCCGGCTTCATCAGTGAGTTCCTCGCGTTCCTCGGACTCTTTGAGAACCACCGTGTGTACGCGATTATCGGTACACTGGGGATCATTCTCGCAGCGGTGTACGTGCTGCGCGGGGTATTGAACATCACGTTCGGCCCTAAGCAGCCAAGCTTACTGCAGCAAGGGATGCGCGACGCACGCTTCATCGAGGCTGTGCCGATGATTACCCTCGTCGCGTTCATTCTCTTGCTGGGTGTGTACCCAAGCGTGCTGAGCCAGCCGCTACAACAAACCATCGGCAGCTTGGATCAATTGATCCATAGTGTAGCCGGGAAGATAGGAGGGTAGTCCAGTGGAACAGATTAGACTCCATGCTGCTGATTTGATGCATCTGCTCCCTGAGCTTGCGCTGGTCGCGACCGCGCTTATCCTATCTCTCTTGGATTTGGTGCTGCCTAATCGCGTGAATCGTTCGATCATTGGTTGGTTGACGCTTGCGGGTATTGCGGTTTCTGCGGTCTTCGTGGTGCTGCAACTGAACCCAGAGGAAGCGATTCAGCTGCTGAATCAGAGCTATCGCATCGACGATTTCTCGAATATTTTGAAATTATGTACGTTAGTCGGTACGGGACTCATCGTCTTCATGAGCCTCGGCTTCGTGAAAGAAGATGCGATCCCGCATGTCGGCGAATACTATTACTTCTATTTGCCTGCTGCGCTAGGCGCGATGGTAATGTCCTCTTCGGGGGATCTGATCACCCTGTACGTAGGCTTGGAATTGCTGAGCATCACGTCTTACCTGCTCGTTGCCATGAAGAAGAAGGATCAAAACTCCAACGAAGGCTCCTTCAAGTATTTGGTTATGGGCGGGATTTCCTCGGCCATCATCTTGTACGGCATGTCCTTCCTCTATGGCATGGCGGGCTCGACCAATTTGCTTGAAATTGGTAAAGCATTGCCTTCTCTTGTAGCGTCGTATGAGCCGCTGCTCTACGTGTCGTTCTTCCTGCTGCTGGCAGGCTTCGGCTTCAAAATCGCCGCGGCCCCATTCCACAGCTGGGCACCAGACGTGTATCAAGGCGCGCCGACGCCAGTGACAGCCTTCTTGGCTGTTGTGTCCAAAGCAGCTGGCTTCGCCATTTTGTTCCGCGTGTTCTACGTGCTGTTCGGGTTTAACAACTTCGGCGAATCGCATCTGCAGTCTGACGTGTTCTTGGCGATCTCCGTCATGGCGGCCGTTGCGATGGTCGTGGGAAATTTCGTTGCGTTGAAGCAAACGAACATGAAACGATTGCTTGCCTACTCAGGGATTGCGAATGCGGGCTATCTGCTCGTGCCCATTGGGACGTATTTCTCGGCAACGCATTATGCCAACTTCTCCGAGTTCATTTTTTACTTGATCGCTTACCTGTTTATGAACATCGGCGCCTTCGCGGTGCTAATGATTATTGAACAAGCCGAAGGCCACACAGAGGGCAAGGGCTTCGCAGGGCTTTACTATCGCGCGCCATTAACAGCGGTCGCGATGGTGCTGCTGATTCTCTCCTTAGCGGGCATTCCGCTATCTGGCGGATTCTTCGGAAAGCTGTACATCATTTTAGGTACGATGCAGACGCAACAGTATTGGCTAGGGTCGTTGATGATCGCGACCAGCGTCGTCTCGTTCTACTATTATTTCAGCATTGTCCGTCAAATGTTCATGCGCAGCGACTATGAGCCTGCCGCGATCAAAGTGTCCGCTCCATTAGGGATTACCGTCTGGTTGTGTGCGCTCATCAGCGTGGCGCTCGGCGTTGTTCCACATATGGTGCTGAAAGCCATTGAAAGCATTTTTACATTGACGAAGGATTTTATCATTTCGTAAAAAACGGTGTTACCCGAAGGCCTTCCCTGCGTAAGAAGTGGGGGAGGCCTTTTTTGGTATTGCCAAAAAATATTTTCTGAATATCTGAACTTTTTGCGAAGAAAAACCGTTATAGGTATCGAGAGGATACCCGAATGTGGTATAGATAGAGAAGTGCATTTGGTTTGAGACGTAATTTGGGGATAAAGGACCTGATGGAATGATAGATAAACGCAAAATAGGGGTCATGGTACTCATGCTGTTCGTCCTCGGACTCAGCGTGTTCGCAGCGAATGCGGAGGCGGCTTATAAGCCCTCCACAGATCCGATGCGAGTGAAACAGACGTACTTGGATATGATTCGTCTGGATCAAGCTTGGGCAGCTGCTGGGGATTCACGCTCACCGATTGTGGTGGCCGTTGTGGATACGGGCGTTGACTTGCGTCATCCTGATTTGATCGGCAATTTGGTGGAGGGAGCCAATCTGCTTCAACCGAGCCAGAAGCCTAATGATGACAATGGACATGGAACCAATGTTGCTGGCTTGATCGCCGCTGTGATGAATAATGATAAAGGGATTACAGGCATCGCGCCGAACGCTAAGATCATGCCGATTAAGGCGCTGGAATCCGATGGAACCGGCGGCGAAGCGAAGCTGGGTGAAGGCATTAAATACGCCGTCGATCATGGCGCGAAGATTGTTGTGCTTTCCCTTGGATTGAACAAATATTCGGATTACTTAGCAAGTATTGTCCAGTATGCCGAGGATCATAATGTATTATTAGTTGCCGCCGTTGGCAATGAAAGCACGAGTGTAAAATATCCGGCTGCTTACCCTACCGCATTGGCGGTAGGCGGCGTTCGTCCCGATAAACAGCCGGACCCGCGTTCCAACAATGGTCCCGAGCTTGATTTGATGGCGCCTTGGGACGTGTATACGACCGCCATGGGCGGCGGCTATCAGTATCAAGACGGCAGTTCCATGGCAGCGCCGCAGGTAGCCGCGGCAGCGGCATTGGTCTGGGGCAAATACCCAGCGATGACCGCGTATCAAGTGCGGTCGCAGCTGGAGCAAAGCGCGCAGGATTTGCTGACCAAAGGCTGGGATGCCCAGACGGGCTACGGCTTGTTGAACATTGAGAAAGCGTTGACTGATCCCTACAAGCAAGATCGTTTCGAACCCAATGATGGGGTGGGGCAAGCGGCTTCCTTACCGAATCATACCGCCGTGAAGGCGAATCTGAGCTCAGGGTCAGATCAGGATTGGTACGCTATTGATGCAGCCTATGATGGCGCCATTCAATTGTGGGTGCAGCCCGAGGAGGGCGGCAGCATACGTGCCACCTTCGATTCGGGGCAGAGCTTCAGAGCCAGCCGTGAGGATGGCGATACACAGCCTTTCACCGTAACGGTGACCAAAGGGCGCACGTATGTGAAGCTGGAGAACGTTGATCGTAATCGGAAGACCGCATTGAATTATGAGCTGGGGACCGACTTCGTTATTTATACCGATCCCTTCGAGGATAATGATAAGCAGTACAAAGCGTTTACCTTGCCAGAGCGCAGCCAGACGATTCGAGGAACATTCCATGAGAAAGGCGATCTCGACTGGTTCGCGTTAATACTGGAGCATTCAGGTACGATGCGGATTCGTCTGTCCACAGATACAGGCCGAATCGATCCGATGCTCCTCATCCAGAAGGAAGGGGAGAAGGCGACGACGATCGATCAAGCGGAGGATGGTGGTATTGAAATCAGCCCGCTCATGGAGGTGCTTCCAGGGCAGTATTACATTCGTGTCAGCAATACGAAGGATTATTCCGGGCCCATTACGGGTGAATATGCGCTGGAAATCGAATATACACCGAAGTTGATTGATCCGAACGAGCCCAATGATAAATCGTATCAGGCTACCTTTGCCGCGATGAATGCGGGTTATGAAGGTGTTTTTCACAGGAATGAAGATGTCGATTGGTTCGAATTCCGCTTGGATTCGGAGAGTTTGGCACAAGTGAGACTTACGAATATTCCAGTTTCCCGAACGCTGTACGCGACGTTATACAACAGTTCTCTTGACGAGCTAGGGACCTATCGAAGTGAAAGTGGCTCCGATCAACTTAATTTCGAAAAACCTTTAAAAGAAGGCATATACTATATCAAGCTGCAAGCGAATCAATGGTTCATGAGTCAAATGTATCGTTTGCAGTTGAATAGCTACGGTCTTGTCAGCGGGTATGTCGATATTGCTGGGCATTGGGCGCAGGGAGCCATCAGTCAGATGACGGAGCAAGGGGTGATAAGCGGCTATGGCAATTATCAGTTTGCACCGAATCAGTCTATTACGAGAGCAGAGGCGGCTACCGTGCTGTCACACGCGCTGCATTTAACCAAGCGCGATGAGCTGCGCTTTACGGATGTTGCCGCTTCCCATTGGGCGTATGCGGACATCGCCAAAGCTGTTCAAGCGTCAATCGTGGAGGGATATCCCGACGGCACGTTCGACCCAGACGGCAAGCTAACCCGCATGGAAATGGCGCAAATGCTTGCGCGCGCGATGAACATGACTGGAAAGCGGCGAGGCAATTCCCCTTTTAGCGATGTTAGCGAGTCATATTGGGGTGTTGGTATTCTGAAGCAAATGTCGGCGGATGGATGGGTCAGCGGGTTTCCTGACGGTACATTCCGTCCTGAAGAGCAAGCGACACGGGCTGAGTTCGTAACCATGCTGGCGAAAGTAATAAATCGGTAAAATCGGGGAGAGTGGCCACTAATGGGCGAAGCAGATCAATGGAGTGGACTGGCGCAATATGCGTCATTGATGAATATAGTAAATATAACGGTCTACATCGTATGCATTGGTCTGGCCTGGTGGTCGCTGCAGTCGTTCCGCTTCGATATCTTGCTCAAAAGGCCCAAAGCCGCACAGGCGATCATGCTGCAGATTCTTCTTGCCATTGGACTGGGGCATTTGGTGGCTAGCTTTTTCATTCAATATTTGGGACTGTCCATGAGCTTTAGCCGTTTATTTTGACCACATAAGAATTTATAAGTTTCCGATACTCGGATGAACAAATTCTTATTGGCGATAAACCTATTCCCGAATAATGCTGAAGTTTGTTGTCAACAATGGATAATAGAACGGAATGAAAATCAGAATGGCCCTCGAACAGTATATAGGGCCCCTCTGAATACCAAAAGAACACAGTTGTATCGAAGTGGCTCCAAATGATAAACTTAAGAAATGTGCGAAACCTGTCTTATAAAATAAGTGCGCGGAGGGACCATGATGAGCAAAATTATCGTCCGCGGTGGTCGAAAGTTAGCTGGCAATGTGAAAATTAACGGAGCAAAGAATGCGGTACTGCCGATTATTGCAGCTTCCATTCTGGGGTCGGAAGGTGAAAGCGTCATCCATGATGCGCCTCCCCTTGACGATGTACTAGTCATCAATAAAGTGTTGCAAAGTTTGGGGATTGGCGTCGAATATAATCGTCAGACCATTCGAGTGAAGGCAGCGCATATTACAACCTGTGAAGCTTCTTATGATCTCGTTCGTAAAATGAGAGCCTCGTTCCTCGTGATGGGTCCTTTGTTAGCTAGACTGGGTCAAGCGAGAATCTCGCTTCCTGGCGGCTGTGCGATCGGCACAAGACCGATTGACCAGCATCTCAAAGGCTTTGAAGCAATGGGTGCTGATATTGAACTGGGTCAAGGTTTTATCGAAGCAAGAGTGAAAGGGCGCCTGAAGGGTGCCAAGATTTATTTGGATGTAGCCAGTGTAGGCGCAACCGAGAATATCATGATGGCAGCAACCCTCGCAGAGGGAACAACCACCATTGAGAATGCGGCGAAAGAGCCGGAAATCGTGGATTTGGCGAATTACCTGAATGCGATGGGCGCTGTGATACGCGGTGCGGGCACGGGTGTTATTCGTATTGAAGGTGTTGAAAAGCTGCGCGGTGCCGTACATACGGTTATTCCAGATCGCGTTGAAGCGGGCACGTACATGATTGCTGCCGCGATTACAGGCAGTGAGCTCTACATGGAAGGTGCAATCGGCGACCATTTGCGTCCTGTTATTTCCAAAATGCAGGAGATGGGCGTCACGATTGAAGAAGACGAGAACGGTATTCGTGTGCGCGCAACAGGACCGCTTCGCGCTGTTGATGTGAAAACACTGCCGTACCCAGGCTTCCCAACCGATATGCAGTCGCAGATGATGGCGCTGCTGATGGTGGCGGACGGAACGAGCCTTGTAACGGAGACGGTATTCGAGAACCGATTCATGCATGTGGAGGAGTTCGCGAATATGAATGCAAGCATTAAAGTGGATGGACGTACAGCCATTGTGAGCGGGAACTCCAAACTTCGCGGTGCGAAGGTATGTGCAACAGACCTGCGTGCTGGCGCAGCGTTGATCCTCGCAGCCTTGGCTGCGGAGGGTGAGACCGAAATTACGGGCGTTCACCATATTGATCGCGGCTATGTGGATATTACAGACGTACTGCGTGAACTAGGCGCTGATATTCATCGCTCGGTACCGCAAGAGATCGAACAAGAGGCAGCGGAGCTTGGCTTTTTTAATGTTCAGCCGACGCTTGCTTAAATAAGGAGGAACCATCGGGGCGTGCCCTGGTGGTTCTTTTTGTTTGCTGGAGACGCCATCGATCGGCTGCGCGAATAAGGCAATCAAAGTTGCTTATTTCCTGGAAATCCCGCTAGTAGGGGAGATAAGCAAGCTACGAGTGTTTATTTGCACCCTCTGGCGAATCTGGCGTAACGTTAGGTCATGCATAAGCACTCGCCATGGTCTTACTTCGCCGAAATGCCTCGTCGAGCAGATGAATAGGCAAGCTTAGCTTGCTTATCATCCGTCTACGGCTAGCCGCTCTCTAATAGGAGCGGTATTTGCCAGATAGCTTGAATCCTAGCAACCGCTCGTCCCCTCTGCCTATTAACCCGCCACCCCGCCTCTTTCGAGTTCTATTCTAGCACCGCCTCTCATAAGCTAAGTCATACCAAAATCGCTGCTAGTAAACGCGCTAATGGAGGCTGCCCAGACTTATGTTCAAAAAGAAACGCGTCCTGCGAGTAAGAAAAGAAGTCATCCTGTGGATGGCTGTTTGCTTATCTTCCATGTTGTGTGTCACTATCATCGTGCCTGGATTGCTAGTCAACAAGATTTCAAACAGCGAAGTGAGCCCCGCTCCCGTATTAAACAGTGAACTTCAAGGGGCTAGCAGCGAGCAAGGGCTCATGATCCCCGTCTATTTAACGAAGCAAGCGAAAGTACAAACCGTTCCGCTAGAGCAGTATGTAAGAGGCGTACTTGCCGCAGAAATGCCAGTTGAATTCGAGCTGGAGGCACTGAAGGCACAGGCCATGGCCGCGAGAACGTATGTGGTGCGGCGCGTGCTAGAGAAGGATTATAGCAACATGCCTGTCCAAGATGCGCTAGTTACCGATACGACTGCTCATCAAGCTTATCTCACCGATCAAGAACTGAAAGAGAAGTGGGTCAAGGGCTCATATGAGGCGAATATGGCGAAGATCGATAGAGCAGTGAATGAAACCAAAGATCAAATCCTCACATACGCGCATGAGCCGATTAATGCCACTTTTTTCTCAACAAGCAATGGCTATACCGAGAATTCGGAAGAGTACTGGCCGTTCAAGAGCCCCTACCTCCGCAGTGTGCCAAGTCCCTGGGATATTAAGCTGTCCTCCCACTATCAAGAGAGTGTCACGCTCAGCTATAAGACGATGCTTCAGAAATTAGGTGTGCCTAGCATTGCAACGACGGATACGAGTGCCAAAGGTATGAAAGTGCTCAAGTGGTCAACGGGGCATCGAATTCTAAGTATGACGATCGGGGGTAAACTATTTTCGGGACGCGAGGTGCGGGAAAAGCTAGGCTTAGCCTCTTCACAATTTGCGTGGAAATGGTCAGGCTCTCAAATTACGATCACGACCTACGGGTACGGGCATGGTGTGGGTCTTAGTCAGTGGGGCGCTAACGGGATGGCGAAAGAAGGGAAGACGGCGGAAGATATCGTAACCTATTACTACACAGGCATCTCTATCGAAAAAGCATCCTCCTATCTGCAAAAATCGTAATCCTCTCTCCATGTCTATAAAAATATCTTTCTTCAAGTATAAAACCTTGGAATGTGTCAAGAATGGTTGATGAGGTGATAACCATGAGTGATAATAACAAAGGTTTTCAGAAGGAAGAAGCTCCTAAAACTGTTCAAGGAGCACAAAGTTCAACATCTGCATGGAAGAGGTTGCTTGCTAAGAAGTGGGTATTCCCAGCGACGTATGTGGCAGCAGCAGCAATTATCTTAACCTTAATGTGGGTGTACCAGGGAGCAGGAACGAAAACAGTCAGCCAAGAAGATCTGGGTATTAAGGTTAGCAGCAATGAACAAACCGATAATCCGAAAGCGCCTCATGATGGTGCTGTTGCGGTTAACGGAAGAACCGAAGCATTGCAATGGCCTGTTAAAGACAGAGCAGCTGTCGAAACGGGGATTCCGTTCTACGACACGAATGCATCGGCAGATGTGAAGAAAGCGGCGTTGATTGAGTATATCGACGGTACACTGACTCCGCACACCGCGCTTGACTTAAAAGCCAAAGACGGCGCAGCATTTGATGTGCTTGCAGCTCTTGGCGGTAAAGTAACTGCCGTGGATAACAACCCGGTTGTTGGTAATTTGGTCGAAATCACACATGCAAACGGCTTGATCTCCATTTATCAAAGCTTGAGCGACGTGAAAGTGACCAAAGGCACAGAAGTGAAGACAGGCGACATCATCGCGAAAGCTGGCAAAAATGACTTCGAGAAAGAAGAAAGCGTACACTTACACTTCGAGGTTCGCCAAGCAAGCGACAACGCAGCGCTCAACCCAGATAATCTGTTGAACGCGAAGCAATAACAATATTACGGCGAAGAGCCTACATAGGTAGAGGGCAGCGGGATCATATCCTGCTGCTTTTTCCTGTTTTTCATATGAAATTAGCCAGTTTAGGCAGCATAGGGCGTATTTCCTCCTTTATTTTGAAAATAAATATGGGAATTAGGCTTGTCAGGCTTGGTTACGTAGAATATCTAGTCATGCCCCTCATATACTTTACCAAACTATCTCGAGTAGGGAGGCGAGGGGAGTGCACGATTACATCAAAGAGCGAACCATTAAAATTGGTACCTGTATCGTCGAGACCAAGAATACGGTTCGCACCATTGCTAAGGAATTCGGCGTTTCCAAAAGCACGGTGCACAAGGATTTGACGGAAAGACTACCGGAAATCAACCCGGACCTGGCTAATCAGGTGAAGCACATTCTGGAG
Source organism: Paenibacillus sp. MBLB1832 (assembly GCF_032271945.1). Lineage (NCBI taxonomy): Bacteria > Bacillati > Bacillota > Bacilli > Caryophanales > Paenibacillaceae > Paenibacillus > Paenibacillus roseipurpureus. The sequence continues at coordinate 82,766 of NZ_CP130319.1, forward strand.
TATCACAAGTCCATTCGACACCTTAGGGGAGGAGAAGCGACGAAAATCAAGTATCGTAAGACCCGCAGTCCGAAGCTTTCCGAAAGCCTGGTTACGGTCAAGTCCTAAGATACCTACATCCCGAAGCGCTTCCTAGATATGGTTGTGTCGAAAATTCACGGAAAAAGAGGAAATAATGCATTTATAGCGAATTTAGCTTATAATTAGAACTGTATATCAGAGCGCCGATTCTTCACGGGATGGACGGTAGGTTTAGGGAGGATTAATAAGAAATGTTCAGCAAGGATATTGGAATAGATCTTGGCACGGCAAACGTGCTTATTCACGTCAAGGGTCGCGGTGTTGTACTGGATGAGCCATCCGTAGTTGCCATTGAAAGCGATACGAAACGCGTACTGGCTGTAGGGGAAGAAGCTTTCCGCATGGTAGGCAGAACGCCTGGCAACATTATCGCGATTCGTCCATTGAAGGACGGCGTTATCGCAGACTTTGACATTACGGAAATGATGTTAAAGCATTTCATCGCGAAAGTAGGGGGCAAGAACTGGTACTCTCACCCGAGAATCCTGATTTGCGCCCCTACCAACATTACGTCGGTTGAGCAGAAGGCTATTCGCGAAGCAGCAGAGCGCAGCGGTGCCCGCGAGGTATTTATGGAAGAAGAACCGAAGGCAGCAGCAATTGGTGCAGGTATGGACATTTTCCAACCCAGCGGTAACATGGTTGTTGATATTGGCGGAGGGACGACGGACGTTGCGGTCCTATCAATGGGCGACATCGTCACCTCCTCCTCCATCAAGATTGCCGGCGATAAATTCGATATGGCGATCATGAAGTATATCAAAAATAAGTACAAGCTGTTGATCGGTGAAAGGACAAGCGAAGATATTAAGTTGAAAATCGGAACGGTATATCCTCATGGTCGTGACCAAGAGATGGATATTCGCGGAAGAGACATGGTGTCTGGACTTCCTCTGACAATCACAATCCACTCCAGCGAAGTACAAGAAGCGCTGTGGGATCCGGTTTCATCCATTGTAACTGCAGCGAAGAGTGTATTGGAGCGGACACCGCCAGAGCTTTCAGCGGACATTATTGACCGCGGGGTGATTCTGACAGGCGGCGGCGCTTTGCTGCACGGTCTGGATCAATTGCTTGCTGACGAGTTGAAAGTGCCTGTCTTGATTGCCGAAGACCCAATGTCCTGTGTGGTAAAAGGGACAGGTATTATGCTAGACAACCTTGATAAAGTATCGAAACGCAAATATAACTAACAGACTATCCAAGAGGTGACCACATGTTAAGAGGATTGTATACCGCGGCGGCAGGGATGATTTCAGAACAACGCAGGCACGATACGATTACGAATAATATTGCCAACTTAAATTCGCCAGGTTTTAAACAAGGCAATGCTTTGTCGCGTTCGTTTCCCGAAATGCTAATCTCGACGATTCGCGGTGGACAAGGCGCCTCACCTGCACCGCTTGGGAAGATGAGCTTGGGTGTGTTCTCGGAGGAGAGCATATCCGTACATACGCAAGGGGACTTGCAGGAAACGAATAATCCGTTCGACTTCGCGCTTGTATCGAACATTCAAGTGCCTGGAGTGACATTTGATACGACAGGCAAGTACGTGAATGCAGACGGCGAGCGTACGTTCCAGCCTCAGGCGTTGTTTACCGTACTGAATGCGAAGGGTGAACAGCGGTATTCCTTGAACGGAAAGTTTACGGTCGATGCGGCGGGCCAGCTTGTGAATGCCAATGGGGAACAAGTTGTGGGACGGGATGGACAACCTATCGTGTTATTGGACGGAAATGGACAACCCATTAGTTCCTTCAAAGTAACAGATAAAGGCCAGTTTCTTGATGCCGATGGACGTCCTATTCTGAATGCGGCGGGACAGCAGATGGGCTTGATGCTGTCGCGTGCAGAGAATCCGAATCTGCTTCTACGTGAGGGGAACGGGCTGCTTCGTATTAATCCTGGGGATGAAGCTACCGTCACACAAGTGGGTCTCGGCGATCAAGTTGAAGTCCGTCAGGGGTACGTGGAACGCTCTAACGTGGATTCCGCGCAATCGATGGTTGATATGATGTCGGCACTGCGTGCATATGAAGCGAATCAGAAAGTTATTCAATCCTATGATAAAAGTATGGACAAAGCGGCGAATGACGTAGGACGCGTCTAAATCTGGCTTGCGAAGGGGCAAAAACATGAACAACTCCATGATTAACTCATCGGTATCCATGCATAGCTTACAGCAGAAGCTGGATATTCTCTCCAACAACATTGCCAATGTCAATACGAACGGCTTCAAGAAGAAAGAAGCTTCGTTCGAGGACGTGCTGACGAATGTACAAGCGCAGCCTGAGGGCTTCCGTTCACAAGGTCGCTTCTCTCCGCTCGGCTTTAACCAAGGCTGGGGTTCGAGGCTCGTACAGATTCAAACGAATCTGGCACAAGGACCAATTCAGTCGACAGGCAACTTAACCGACTTCGCCATCCAAGGCGAGGGATTATTCGAAGTCTCGGTCAGCAAGCTGGACGAGAACGGCAATCCTGTGTTTCAGCCCGCATGGACACGGAATGGGGCGTTCAGCCTAACGCCGGATGGCAATGGCGGAACGGTCCTTACGACCAAAGAGGGACGATTCATCACGGGTACCGACGGCAATCCGATTCATGTGCCTGTTGGTTATCGCCCATCCGTTGAGAAGGACGGTACGATTCAAGGTTACAATGAACAGGATCCGGCGGCAGCCCCTATTAGATTAGGACAAATTAAGCTAGTTCGTGTTGTACGTCCGCAGTTGCTTGAAGACGTAGGGGAGAACCTCTATGCGCTCCCAGCAGGGATTACAGCGGAGGAGAAAGCGAATATCTTGCAGGATCTCAATGGAGTGGCGGGCACAGGAGCGAATCGCGTCAGCTTAATGCAGGGCTTCTTGGAGCAATCGAATGTGACCCTCTCCGATGAAATGACGGACTTGGTCATCGTGCAGCGCGCACTTCAGCTGAATTCAAGAGCGATCACATCGTCCGACCAGATGATGGGCATGGCCAACAATTTGCGCGCTTGATCGTAGAAAGGAAGGGATAGGCTCGATGGTAGACAAGCCTGCTCCAGTCAAGAAGAAGGAGCGGCCGAAATGGCTGCAGATTACTTGGCTTATTTTCAAAATCATACGGATCCCCGTTCTGTGCGTGTTGGCCATCTATATTGGGTTATGGGTCGGCTATACGAAGATGGGGCATCAGCCCTCCTCAGAAATTATGCATATCAGCACATGGCGGCATTTATATGATCTCGTTTTTGCTAATTAAGTCGAACTCCCGCAAGGGAGTTTTATTTTTTAACGCGCGGCGTTATAATGTAGAAAGGCTTTATCTACCAAAATAATGGATCGGATGCTTACGGGCAGGAGGAGTACCTTGAATATACCGAACATGCTCACGATCAGCAGGTTTGTACTAATCCCCGTGTACCTCGTTCTTTTTTTCAATGGCCATATTCGCACTTCCTTTCTTATACTACTCGCAGCTGGACTAACGGATATCTTAGATGGCTATATTGCAAGAACTCGCAAGTTGATTACGCCGATGGGGATTATGCTGGACCCGCTAGCGGACAAATGTATGATGATTGCCGTCATCATGTCCCTGCTCATCTCTGAGATGATTCCGTGGCAGGCCGCTGCCGCTATGTTTATCCGAGATGCAGGCATGATTATCGGCTCCGCCTTCTTCCATTTCAGGGGCAAACTAACGGTGCCCGCCAATGTGATGGGTAAGTTAACGACGGTACTCTACTATTTCGCCATCCTCTTTATCGTATTCGAATTCACGTTCGCACTCACGTATTTATGGTATGTCATCGGGGTTTCCTTCTTAACGTCATTTATTTATATTTTTCAGTTCCTTCTTCTCAATCGGGGGGCCAGAGCCAGTAAATAAATGTAAAAAGAGCCTATGTAGGGGTCTACAGACCTTTACATAAGCTCCCCTTATATGAACCTTCACTTCTGCAGTGTATGAAGGGACAACCCTATTGTAAGTAATTCCCTTGTATTTTATACAAGCATATAAGCATTCGAAAGGAGCATGAACATCCATGCTAGATATCAATCAAATTCAAGAGATTATCCCGCACCGTCCGCCGTTTCTGTTGGTTGACCGCATTTTGGAAGTAGAAGAAGGGGTTAGAGCCGTAGGAATTAAGAATGTGACGATCAATGAGCCGTTCTTCGCAGGTCACTTCCCTGGATACCCTGTCATGCCAGGTGTGCTCATTATTGAAGCTTTGGCGCAAGTAGGCGCAGTTGCTGTGCTGTCTATGCCCGATTATAAAGGTAAAATCGGCTTATTCGCAGGGGCGGACGCCATCCGTTGGCGCCAGCAAGTGGTGCCAGGCGATACGCTGCTATTAGAAATGACCATCACCCGAGTGAAAGGCACCATTGTCAAAGGTCAAGCTGTGGCGAAAGTCGGAGACAAAGTGGTAGTCGAAGGTGAACTTATGTTTGCCCTTGCTAATAAATAATCGAGATAGATAAAAGGAGATGAACCTAACGACGATGACGCGTGTACAAACAGAGTATCAGTTATGGCTCCAAGATCCGGCTGTCGACGAACAAACGAAGCAAGAACTTCAAGCAATTGCTGGGGATGAGAAAGAAATCGAGGATCGCTTTTATAAAGATCTTGAATTTGGGACAGGCGGTCTCCGTGGGGTCATTGGCGCTGGTACGAATCGTATCAACGTGTACACCGTGGGTCGCGCAAGCCAAGGCTTGGCGCAATATGTGAATGGTACAGGAGCAGCTAATCCTGCGATCGTCCTTGCGTATGATTCCCGTCATATGTCTCCTGAGTTCGCGTTGGAAGCCGCGCTTGTCTTCGCAGGCAATGGCATCAAAGCGTACCTGTTCAGGACGTTGCATGCGACGCCGCAGCTTTCTTTTGCCGTGAGATACTTAGGTGCGAGGGCAGGTGTTGTCGTGACGGCGAGTCACAATCCGCCAGAATACAACGGGTATAAAGTGTATGGCGCAGACGGCGGACAGCTCGTTCCCCAATTCGCGGAACAAGTGATTGACCTCGTGCAGAGCATCGATTCCTTTGATAAAGTGAAGAAGCTATCACAACAAGAAGCGGAAGCGCAAGGCCTGCTCGTTTGGCTGGGCGAAGACGTGGATCAGGCATACATACAGGCGGTTTCGGCGATCAGCCAAAATCCCGCGATCATTAAAGAAATCAGCGACGATTTCCGCGTCGTTTTCACGCCGCTTCATGGCGCAGGCAATGTGCCTGTTCGCGAGGTACTGCAAGCTGTAGGCTTCGGGCAAGTGCGCGTTGTAGCTGAGCAAGAGCTGCCAGATGCGCAGTTCTCCACCTTGAAGTCGCCAAACCCGGAAGAGCGTGAAGCCTTCACGCTGGCGATCGCGCAGGCGAAAGCGTGGGACGCCGATATCATTATCGGAACGGACCCCGATGCAGACCGAATGGGTGCGGTTGTGAAGGATCCGAATGGGGAGTACTTCGTACTGACGGGCAACCAATCAGGTGCGATTATTGTAAACTACCTGCTCTCAAGTATGAAAGAGCGTGGAACACTGCCGGCTAACGGCGTCGTAATCAAGACGATCGTAACAAGCGAGATGGGAGCTGCGATTGCGAACCATTACGGCATTTCGACGTTGAATACCTTAACAGGCTTTAAATATATTGGGGAAAAAATGACGCAGTACGAGCAAACCGGTGAGCACACATTCCTCTTTGGTTATGAAGAGAGCTATGGCTACTTGGCAGGCACCTATGCCCGTGATAAGGATGCGGTCATTGCTTCCATGCTCATCGCTGAAGCTGCGGCGTATTACAAGAAGCAAGGTAAGACTTTGTATGATGTCCTGCAGGAGTTGTACGAATCCTTCGGTTACTTTTTGGAAAAACTGGAATCAAGAACACTTAAAGGCAAAGACGGCGTGGAACAAATCGGCCGCATGATGGAAGCGTGGAGAACGAATCCTCCTGTGGAGATTGGCGGTACGCGTGTCTCCTCCGTGGAAGATTACGCGCAAGGCATTCAAGGCTTGCCACGTGAGAACGTGTTGAAGTTCAAGATGGAGGATGGCTCCTGGTTCTGCCTGCGTCCGTCTGGCACAGAGCCGAAAATTAAATTTTATTTCGCGGTACAAGGGTCAACAGGACCTGAGGCTGCAGAGCGAATCAACGGTATCATTCAATACGTACTTCATCGTGTAGACGGTAAGTAAACAAGGTGTATACAACCTCTTCAGAACCGAAGTGACGGATAGATCGTCTAATGTGTAGTCCGATGAGAAATCGGCATGCATGGGGCGTCTTTTCCGTGCTTGGGGGCGGAGAGGTTTTCGAATGTATATGGATGGGATAAGGCAAATAAAGTACATGCTCTAAGGAGTGGACAACTGGTGAATTTGTATCAAACCTGGAATAACCCGTTAAGAAATATGTTATGGTGGTTCGTCATTATCGGCATGCTGTGTTCGTTGCCGCTGGCCTATGCCCGTCATCAGACGGAGACGTCAGCCAATCAGGTCGAATTCGTGTTCGACTATCGCGATTTGTTGGACATTGCCGATGTGCAAACGAACCCGCAGCAATTTGTGCAAACTCAATTAGGGCAGATGAAAGCCGCGGGTATTCACTCGATGGCCGTATATGAAAGCACCTTGGCTGAGTTCAAGGAAAGCCGCCGTATTGAAATGTACAACTCGCGCGATGCCGCGACACTGACACAAACATTTGGAGATCCGAATGAGAATTTTACGTATGTGTTGTTCACAGACAGTCAAGCGCAGCAGAAGCTGGAGCCGCTTATTCAGAAGACTTTTGCAGACCTGCAAGTCAGCGTGAAGCCGTGGAGCTTCAAGAACCGCAATGGACTCATCATTGGGATGAGTATGGATGACGCTGCCATGAAGGCGATGGATCCTGACCCGATTGCCCTGCAAACGTTGAAGGCGCAAGGCTTCCAAATCGTCGTACGTTTATCTAATCGCAGACCTTTCAATACGAAGGAAATGGATGCGTTGTTGAAGCAATTCCATGATCTTGGCGTGAAACGCATTATCGTGGACGGCAATGAGGTGCCAGGCTATACCGAAGAAAATACCGAAGCCAATTTGAACAAAATGGCGGATTTATTGAATAAAAACGGCATCGGACTTGCCGCGATTGAACTCTTGAAGGAGCCGCAAAAAGGCTTCAGCACACTAGCAAAACAGACTAATTACAATGTCGTGCGCCTGCACTCTTTTACAGAGAAAGATGGGGAGAAGCTGACAGAGCCGTTGAAAAAATCAGAGCTGGCTGACCGCGTTCAAGGTGTGTCGGATCGATTGGTCTTAGCGGTGAAGGACCGCAATATTCGGATGGTTTTCATGAATGCGCGTCCTGTGAAAAGCTTGGATAAAGGGAAAGTCGTGGATCCGCTCGCTTCCTACTATGAGAGCTTGAAAGGCAAAGACGGCGCGATCCCTCGTATTCAAGACGTTGGATTTACGCTTGGAACCGCAGAAGCATTTGACGTGCATACCACAGGTTGGCAGAAAATAGCTCGACTTTTCGTGCTGCTAGGCGCGCTAAGCTTGATTGTGTGGATGATTTCGTTCTTCTTGCCAGAACTAACAATTGTGTTTTTCGTGCTTGGTCTGCTGGGCTTGGTTGCCTTACATACGCTATCCGCGAATTTGTATGCACAAGGTCTTGCCTTGGCAGCTGCGATCAGTGCACCTAGCGTTGCGGTGATGCTAGCGATTCGCTCCGTACGCTCGGGTGTTGCTGCGAAATGGAAATCTGGCGTGGCTTACGGGCTCTGGCAGCTGCTGAAGACGTCTGTGATTTCACTTTTCGGCGCGGTGTATCTCGTCGCTTTACTGAATCATGTGACCTATTCGCTCGTGCTTCAACAGTTCCGCGGCGTCGGAATTCTTCATCTGCTGCCGATTGGGATTGCAGGGCTGTATCTCTTATTCTTTAGTGAGAATAATACGTATACGGAGAAGTTGGCTCATGTGCGTCGATTGCTTTCTTCCTTTATTAGCGTATTGTGGATCGTCATCGCAGGCGTAGGACTTGCCGCTGTCGTGTACTACTTGTCGCGTACAGGTAATGAGGGACAAGCATCTACTATTGAGAAAATGTTCCGTTCCTTCTTGGAAAATACGCTGGGCGTACGCCCGCGGACCAAAGAATTCTTGGTTGCACATCCGATTTTCTTACTAGGTGCTTACCTTTCCGTTCGCTATCGCCATGCGGTCTATCTGCTGTTCATCGGCGTGATTGGTCAGCTTTCCTTGGTGGACACGTTTGCCCATCTGCATACACCTCTGCACATTTCCTTGATCCGGATTAGCTACGGTCTTGTGCTGGGTGCGATTATCGGTCTTGTGCTCATCGCAGCGTGGGAAATCATCACAAGGAGTTGGAAACGATGGGTTCAGCCCCAATTCTCAAAATAGCACTATCCGGCTACTACGGTTTCGATAATAGCGGGGATGAGGCGGTGCTGCAGTCGATTTTGTTCGCTTTGCAGGAGCAGGGTCAGGCCGAAGGCGTGCAGATTGAGCCGATCGTGCTTTCAGCTAATCCGGAGAAAACCACCGCCATGTATGGCGTGAAGGCCTACCACCGGATGAAACCAGGCTCACTGCTTCAGGCGCTGCGCGAATCCGACGGTCTGATCAGCGGCGGCGGCAGCTTGCTGCAGGATGCTACAAGCTCGAAGACGATCCCGTATTACTTGGCTGTTATCAAAATCGCACAATGGCTAGGTAAGCCAACGTTCATTTACTCGCAGGGCATCGGGCCGGTGAACCGTCCGATGTTCTATGGCTGGATCCGCAACGTGTTCAAGCGTTGCGAAGTGGTGTCGGTCCGCGACGTGGAGTCCGCGGAACTGCTAGGGCGGATGCGCCTCCCGCGGGAGCGCATCACGGTCGTGCCCGACCCGGTGATGGGCTTGCCCCTCCGGGAAGCGGTGGTGGACGTGCCTGGTGGCGGCGCGGCTGAAAGTGCGGTGCGGACGATTGGCGTGTCCGTCCGCTTCTGGAACGAGGACCGCTCCGAGCTGGAAGCTCTCGCGCGGTCCTTGCAGTTGCTGCTCGCAGCCCGCACGGATGTGCGGCTGCGGTTCTTGCCCTTCCACCTCCCCTCGGATGAGGTGGCGTCGCAGTTCGTGATCGACCGCTTGGGCGATCACGGCGGGCGGTCCGAGCTGGTGCGCGGTGTCACGCACCCGCAGGACATGCTTGCGCAGGTCGCGGGATGCGACCTGCTGATCGGGATGAGGCTGCATTCGTTGATTTATGCAGCCTCGCAGTACGTGCCTATGGTGGGGATCTCGTACGATCCGAAGATCGACCAGTTCCTCCATAGGCTTGGCATGAAAGCCGCCGCATCGACGAGTTCGTTCGATGCTAAAGCCTTTTCCGAGGAGGCACTGGGCCTCCTCGATGCTCGCGAGCAGTGGGCGGCGGCTTCGCGTGCCACCATTGAAGAGCTGAAGGCGCAGGCGCAGTTACCTGCGCAACGCATCCTTTCTTTTTATAAAAGCAAGTAGCTCCTCTGTCTTGCAACCAAAACGCAACCCATAACGTCTATAGTTAGGAAGAGATACGATGAGTTCGACGTCACTAACCCCAGAATCAGCGGCGAAGACCGCTTTGCAAGCAATACCCAAAGTACGCATCTACGGCGTACCGATCTCCAAAATGAGCATGAAACAAACCGTCGACTACCTCGCCCAGGTGATCGAACAAAGGCAACCGCATCAGGTCATTACCGCGAATCCGATTATGGTGATGGCCGCCCAGGATGATCCTGCTTATCTAAGCATGATGCAGCGCGCCGAACTGATTGTTCCCGATGGCACAGGTGTCGTCTGGGCGGCAAATCGCGTGGGGCAACCTGTTGCGGAGCGCGTGCCTGGCTTTGATTTGATTCATGAGCTCATGAAGGTAGGCGAGAAGAAGAGCTGGAAAGTGTTCCTGCTCGGCGCTTCTCCCGAAGTCATCCAAGCCGCGGCAGATAAACTGCGCACCACCTATCCAGGCGTCAGCTTGGTTGGTGTCAGAGACGGCTATTTTAAAGATGCGCAGGATGCCGAAGTCATTCAGGCTATCGTGGATGCCGCACCAGATATTCTGCTAGTCGGCAGAGCGGCTGCGAATCAAGAGCCTTGGATCGGCAAGTACAAGTCACAGCTTGGCGTTCCTGTTATGATGGGCGTCGGCGGAAGTTTCGACGTACTTTCGGGCAAGCTAAAACGAGCGCCAGTCTTATTTCAAAAACTACGCTTGGAATGGTTCTATCGACTGCTACAAGAGCCTTGGCGTTATAAGCGAATGCTGTTACTCCCGCAATTTGCCTTGAAAGTTATGCGAGACAAAGATAAAGTCACGAAATCATGAAAAAATCTATGAGAATTACCTGAAAACGGTCATTTCAGATGAATTTAGCAGTAGTATTTGTGACGGAATGGGAGTATAATTCATTTCGGCGGAACCCGCCACCCATGAAAAGAGGAGCTGTGAAGAAGACATGTATGGATTATATGCGATAGGGTTTATTGCTGCGTGCGTTATGGCGCTGTTGCTAACACCCCTGGTCAAAAAATTTGCCTTCTTGGTAGGCGCAGTTGATGCCCCAAACCATCGGAAGGTACATACGCGAATTATGCCGCGTTTAGGAGGATTAGCGATTTTCCTTGCGTTCGTCGGAGCTTATTTCGTCGTCTCTCCAGCACTTGATGCCGTGAACTCAGATGCTGCTTTTGGACTTCTGATCGGAGGCTTTGTGATTGTGGTCACAGGGGCTCTGGATGATCGCTTTCAACTTTCCCCCAAATGGAAACTGCTAGGTCAACTCATTGCTGCCTGCATCGTCGTTTCTTTTGGTCTTAAGATCGATTTGGTCAACATCCCATTCGGAGAAACGAACCTGCCGATCGGCTGGTTAAGTATCCCGATTACGATAATTTGGATCGTCGGCGTATCCAACGCTATTAACTTGATTGACGGCCTGGACGGCTTGTCCGCTGGAGTTTCTGGTATCGCGACAACAACCATTCTTGTTCTAGCCCTTATGATGGGCAACGTAACCGTCATTCTACTCTGTGTGATTTTGCTAGGAAGTATCTCGGGCTTTATGTTCTTTAACTTCCATCCAGCCAAAATCTTCATGGGCGACTCCGGCGCCTTATTCCTAGGCTTCGCCCTTGCTACACTGTCCATTTTAGGCTTTAAGCAAGCAGCGGTTGTGTCCCTTTTGATTCCGATTATGATTCTTGGCGTACCGCTATCCGATACTTTCTTCGCGATGCTGCGCCGGTATGTGAATAAACTGCCGATTTCGGCACCTGATAAAAGCCACTTGCACCACTGCTTATTACAAATGGGTTTCTCCCATCGTACAAGCGTCCTGATCATCTACGGAATCGCTTCAGTGTTCGGTGGTTGTGCGGTTGTCTGCTCCGTCTTTATCTCACAAGACTCGACATGGGGTCTTATCATGATTATCGTCGCCCTGTTCCTCGTCATGCTCGTTGGCGCGGAGGCCATTGGGATCATTAGCAAAAGCCGCAAGCCTGTACTCAACTTCTTGCAACGTCTAGTAGGGAAGCAAGTGCAAAGTGATCGTTTAGGGAAGTAGTCCTTATTTATTGTTATAGAAGTTATAGAACGTATTAAGCCCAGCCCTCGCGGTTGGGTTTTTCTTGCTTTTCAAGGAAAACCTTTCTTTCTCTAAACATTTACCTGGAATCAACCGATAAGTAAGATACAGTAACTTTTGGCGATCAGCCGCGTCTAATCGTGTAGAATGATAGAAGGAAATAGGAGGGATTGTCGAAAGCTAGTTGAACATTCGGATGAAGAAGGTATTAAGATTCCCACTCGCTACTAACAACATTTAGATAACATAAGGAGGAACTTTCTTTTGAGACAGTTAAAAAGGAAATGGATGAGTCTAACTATTGTTCTGGCAATGGTACTGAGTATGCTGCCAACCCTAACGGCCAATGCTGCTGCAACAATAAGTGTTACCAATTTATTTGTACCAGGTCCTGGGATAAACATTGATAGTAACAATGATAGTTTGGTAGATCGGTTTACAATCAACCCAATTAACGTTGATTTTCTGATTAACGGGATTCCGGATGACCAAATTTCAAACATTTTTTATGAGATTTATAACTTGAATACATCACAAACGGCAACTAATGCGACGAATAAGGCAGTTAAGAGCACGTCCAACAGCAATCAGGCAACATTTAAGAATGTACAGCTAACAACAGGGCTTAACAAAATTACGATTAAATATGGATCCAGTGGCAGCATCGCTTCGAGTCCTGCGTATGCTTATTACACACCAGTGACGAATATTACAAATCTCAAAATCAATGGCGATGATTTTGTGGATGGTGGCTTTTATCCAAAGCAACCACCTTATTCAGGCGTCTCAATTACAGGAACTTCCTTGAATGCAATGGAAGTAGAGGCCAGCCTGCAAGGTAATACTTTTCAACCTTCCGCTTTTATCAATGGTGATTTTACGTTTATTACAAATACAAACAGACCGAATGAATTAGCATTCCGTCCTGGTGACAACAAGGTTACTTTTGCTGCGAAGAATACAACTAATTTTTATACTGCCAATAGATCATTTGTTTTTGATAATGGGCAGGCATTTGCCTATAACGCGCAAGTTGGGCTTCTCCAATCGGGTCCTACTACAATAGTTTATGAAAAACTGGTAGATAGTCCCAATCTACAGGATAATTCAATTGCTGATATAAGTGTTAATGCTTCATTTAAAGTACCTCGTTCTGCTGGTGGGGTTACTCGATATGTGTATGCAGACGTTTTTTCAACTGGCATGGGAGGGACCAATATTCATATTGATTTTACAAGTGGGACTCCTGCTAAAACTCCTACTGGAAATTTGAATAATGGAACCGCAGCAAATGCAACGATTGCAAAGACGAACAGTGCTTCAGATCCTTACGATCTCTATGATTTAACGGCATCCTTACCAGTAAACCAAGGGGCCACATATCAAGAATTAGTTTTTAAGTTCACGGATATTAATAATGGTGTAACGTATTCTAAATACAATTATTCATACGTAAATCCCAATCAACCCTATGTCGATCATGTTGGGGTTACCCGTAAAGCATCCGCTTCAGGCACTCCTTTTGAAACTAAAATGAGTGAATCAGGAACTACACAGATTACTGACTTTCCAGCTGCTCTTAAAGTTTATACGAACAGTATCGCAAATGAAGTAGCGATTGAGCTGAATGGTGTGCCTTATACGAACGGAGCTGACTCAACAACTGGTCGTTTCCCTATTTCATCATCTACTTCCACACCAACAACATATTCCGCAGATGTTAACCTACAAGGAATTGCAGACGGTCCTGTTACAATGAAAGTAACTCCTTACGTAGTGTCTGGTGTAACGGCTACACCATACACGGCTGGGATTAAACAGTTTGATTTGCTGATCTCTGGAGCACCGTATGTCATTGTAAATAATATATTTAATGGGATTGTTGTTAATGCAGATTCTAAACTTACATGTCCTGGTCCTACTAGTCCTGGAGTTCCGTGTATAACGGGGAGAGTAGTTAATCTTCCAGAAGTCGAGTATCCTAATGTCGTATTTACACTCAACGACAAGCCGCTCAATGTTAGTTTAGGTGAAGAGCCTCAGTCGGGAAGTGGGATATTTACACTGAAATCGGCTATAACTGGCATGTTTGTACAAAATAACGGTAAAACAGATGGTAAATATACGTTGAAAGTTGCTTTAAAGATTGGTGGACAACTGATCACATCTTCAAGTGTTGATATTTTTATCTTATCTGACAATGTACCGGCCATTAACTATTTGAAGCCTATTGAAATGGACCCGTTGAATCCGGAGTTTGTTGCAGGTTCACTGCCAGATACCTTTGTTACTAGAGCGTCTTCCGTTCAGTTCCAAGGGCAAGTAGTAAACTCTATCGTGAATCAAGCGCCAGCTGGTACATCACTGTACTTACGCAAAGCTGCGACGACACCTGTTACTGGGACTCAAACCATTGGATTGCAGGATAAAGTATATGTTGATCCGTTAGACAGCTTTGAATCAGTGCCCTATAACTTAACAGAATATGGTGATTATGTTTTTGAATTAGTTTCTGCTAATGGGGTATCAGGCTCAACAGCAAACAAACTAATTACGATCACAAGAGAACCCGTTCCCTATGACTTTATTGCACCTAAGCGAAATCAGATTATTAAGAATAATAAAGGTGTAGATCAAGCCAACATTAATCAGAATTATTATATGCTTGAAATTCTTGCTGATAAAGCGGATTCCGTGACGATTGGCAAGGATCAAGCGATTCTGGATAAAGCTACTGGACATTTCTTCTATGAAGTAAGGAATCTTAAGGTAGGTGCGAATGAGATTAAATTCGTCGTAACCCGTGGTACTGGCAAAACGAACGGCAGTATTATATTGTTTAATACGGATACAGGTATTGAGGGAGCATCCTATAAAACTCCTTTAACAAGCACGATGAAGATCTTCGACGGCGATATTCAATTAAAATTCCCGAAAGATACGAAGTTGATGCGTAATGACCGTACAAGCGCGACGCAATACATAACAACAGATCGTCAAATGTTGTTTGGTATTGCTAACAATGACGATGGCCGTATTGACAAGATTAATGAGAGTACAGGATGGAAGCAGCTTTTGATCGAGCCTACAGGCCATTTCAGACCTGCTAGCAAGCGTTTCTGGGTAGATACAGGGATTATACCGTCTACAGCGAATACGACAAATTCAAGTTTGCAACAGGCGTTCCTTGGTGGAGGTATTTTACCTAATACGACAGATCCTAAATTGACGCCATTTTACAACCGGAATTATAATGATCTCGTAATACCAACTGAGCGTGGAACTTTAACACTCAAATATGATTCAAATATTAGAGATGACGCATGGAAGTACTTGACTGTCTACCAATATGGTTACTTTAATAATGCGACGGGATCAGGGGCAGCTTCGCCTTCGTGGAGAAATATTGGCGGCGTTGTCGATCCTAAATCCAACACCATTACCGTTCCTGTTGACTCATTTGGTTATTTCCAAGTCATGTACATGGATGATAGCTATAATGATGTAACTAATCACCCATGGGCAAGAGATGATTTGGATACGCTCTACTCCAAGGGGCTTATGAATAGTAAATCACCAGGACAATTCATGCCGAATGATGCAATCAATCGTGGTGAATTTGTTACAATGCTTGTGAAAATCTTTGATGTTCCACTTGAGAATCTTGACACTCAACAAACGGGTACTGGGTATAACAACAGTACATTCGTCGATGTACAAAGAGGCTATAACCTGGCTGGAAGTAATAGCAATACCCAGTTCGAACAATATAACTTCCTCTATATTGAGGCAGCTGCAAGAGCTGGTATCGTTAGAGGAAACGCGAATGGCATGTTCTTGCCGAACAACGCAATCACTCGCCAAGATGCCGCGGTTATGATTGCCCGTGCAGCAGAGTCCAAGCTTGGCTCCGATGAGGCTAAGTCCTTGGCTAATCTGCAAAAGCTATTTACAGATGCTAATAGCATTGATTACTATGCGCTTACTTCTGTTGATGCCATTAGCAAAGCGGGATTAATTGAAGGTAAAGAGAATGTCTTGCTTCAAGGTCAGAAGAAAACAACCTTGCGGTTTGACCCGCTTGAGAATTTCACACGTGCTGAAGCCGCCGTGGTGGCAATGCGCGTGCTGAAACAGCAAAAGAAAGTTCCTAAATAACCTTGAGTAAACTTTTAGCCCACATCCGATGGTATAGGATGTGGGCTTTTTTGTGCTTACTAGGATATTTCTTTCAGGAAACCTTCAGTTAACTTTTAGCTTATATTAAGCTTGTAGACGCATTTCTTTTACAATTCGCCTTTACAATTCTATTTGTGGGTAATGAAAGATGGGAGGGGCAATCGAAATACTAAGAGAGTCCATCTGGAAAATACTTATCAATGAATTGTTGTATGGAGTGTCGTATACTGAGTTGGTAGCTGAGATGATATACGCGAAGCTACACGATAATCTATCAAATAGATTCAGAGATTGACAGAGCTCACACAAATCGCCCCGTTGGTTATAAGTTTTTATAACAAAAACTTTAAAATATTAGGAGGAAACACACTTTATGAAAAAGACTTTTAAAGTACTTGCAACAGCAACTTTGGCTCTCTCCATGTTCGCATCTGTAGCAATGGCTGATACAACTGCAACACCTGTAACAACTTCCGCGACAACTACCGCGGCAGCGAAAACGTCTAAAGACTTTACAGACCTTGCAGGTCTAGATGCTACAATGGCAGCGAAAGTAGACGCTTTGCTTGCTAAAGGTTACATGGAAGGTAAAACCGATACAACGTTTGATATCGCTGGTAACATGACGCGTGCAGAAGCAGCTAAGCTTGTTGCAAAAGTACTTGGTTTGACAGTTGGAAACAGAAACAACTTCAAGCTTCGCAGATGTTGATGGGACAGACGCTTCCATCGCTTGGTCCATTCCTTTTATTGAAGCTGCTAAAAAAGCTGGCATCATCGATGGTATGACAGACACAACTTTCGCTCCAAAAGACAACGTAACAATCGGTCAATTGGCTACAATGTTCGTTAAAGGTCTTGGCAAAGTAGCAGACGTTAAAACAACAACTCCTTGGTACCAAGGTTACATGGATGTAGCCAAAGCAAACGGTGTTGACTTAGGAACTAACGGTTCTGTAGCGGCAACTCGTGCTGATTTAGTAAGTGGTTCTTATGCTGCTGACGTAGCTGTAACAGCTGCTAAAGAAACTCTACTAACGGAAGTTAAAGCAACCGGCGCTAAAAAAATTACTTTAACATTTACCAAAGCTGTCGATACAAACAAAGCTAACATATCGGTTGCTAATGGAACAAATACAGTTAACACTAAATCCATTACTTTCTCTGATGACAAAAAGACTGCAATTGTAGAATTCCCATATGCTTTAGCAGCAGCTGATTATACAGTAAGTGTAACTGGCCTAGGTAAAGATTTGACTGGAACTGCAAAAGTAGAGGCTGAGAAAGTTGCTAAAATTAACTATACTTCTGATAAGGCTGTTTTGGTACGTGGTGATTTAACTCAAGTTACTATTGGATACAAAGTTTATAATCAATACAATGAAGAGATCACTAGTTCCACTACCCTAACTGCTACTACTAGCGCAGGTACTATTGTTGGTGGCAATACTGTTTCAGGTGGTACTATCACAATTGATAACGGCGCAACTGAATTTAAAGTTAATGACCCGATTGCAGTATCTTTAATTCATACTAATGGTACTTTTGCAAGCGCAAATGTAAATGTTGGTGCAGCTGCAAATGTTTCTGCAATTGAAATCAAATCCCAATACCAAAACAATGCTACAAAATCAGATCTTCAAGCTGGTAATAGTAACGTTGGCGAATATAACCTGGTAATTGATGCTAAAGACCAATACGGTAATAGTGTTACAGATGCTAATATCCTTAACTCTGACTTGCTAGTTACAGTTTCAAACACAGCAGTAGTTTCAGTAAATGGATACACGAACAACACTGCAACTTTCAGCAACCTTACAATTGATGGTGCTAACAAAGCAGTACTAACATTGGCTGGTGGTTTGACTGCAGGTACTTCGAATGTAACCCTTATCTCCAAGTCTACCGGTGCTAAATCCAGCTTTGATGTAGTAGTTAAAGATTCTGTTAAAGTTGACAACTTCACAATGACAGTTCCAGTATTGGCTGTTGCAGATGAGGACACAGCAATTCCTTTCACAGCACTTGATCAATTTAATAAAGAAGTTGCACACCCGACAGCTGATTCCTTTACATCAGTAAACACTACAAGCGGTTCAATTGTATTCGAGAAAGATGTAGTAGCTAACAAAACGAACATGAAATTACACAATCCTTCTAAGGGTACAGTAATCATCACCGTTGTTACTAAAACAAATAAAGTACAACAACTGACTGTTAACGTAGTAGATGCTAAAGTTCCAACTGTAATTTCGGCTACTAAAGATATTAGCACTTCATTACTAAAAACAGGTACTGTAGCAATCACCAAAGATAACGTAGTAGTTAAAGACCAATATGGTCGTGACATGACTCCAAACTGGGGTGATGGCACTGTAGCTGCTAACGCTGCTCCTGAGTATCGTGTAGTAGTTGAAAGTGGTACAGCAGGAAATGTTAACGTATCTAGCAACGTATACGTTGATGATACACAATCTGTTGTACTGACTGGTGCTGCTAAAGGCACTTCAACTATCACATTGAAACTTGAGAAAGCAACTGATACTGTTGCATTTGCACCAGTAGCTAATGGTTCCTTCACTTACACTCAAAAAGTTGTAGAAAATGCTGACATCGCTTCTTACGAAGCTACTGTTGCTGGCACTGTATACGATGGTGGAGCAATCGGAACTTATGGTAAAGATCTAGTTGTTACGGGTGTACTTGCTGATGGATCTAAAGTAACTGTCCCTAACACAGTGGCTAACTACGATGTAATCAGTAGCAACACTGGTGTAGTATACACTCCTGGATCTGATGCAGCTGTTGCTGGTAAAGTAACTGCAAGTGGATTTGCTTTCAGTGGAACAGATACATCTGCTGACTCCGTTGTAACAGTGGTTGTAAAAGGTGAAACAACCCAAACTATCCCTGTAACTGTTAAAGTATCGAAAAATGATCCAGCGATTCAAACCTTGTCTCTAAAAGATACATTTACAGCAACTAACGGTGTAGTTAAAAAAGAAAGTGATGGAGTTATTTCCGCTCTTGCAGCTGACGTAAATACTATCGGAAAATTGGAAACAACAGTTGAAGGTATTGTTAAATCAGTAGATCAATATGGTGTAGAAATAAACGAAAACTTTGCACAAGCTAACATTGTTGTAACTAACTTAACTGTTGCTAACGCTGCAGGAGACCTTGCTCATGTTGCAACGGGAGATTTGTTTAACGTAACTGCAATCATCGGTTCGAAAGTTATTTCCTTCAAAGTTATCGTTAAATAATTCAAACATAATACAAGAGAAGTCGAGGCCATGAGTCTCGGCTTCTTTATTTTGTTATTCTAATGACAACAACCTTTGTTTAAAGGAAAATACATGGTAATGAATAATGTTGCTCTTGCATGTATACTAAAAGTGTAGCAAAAAGAGAGAAAAGATATACATCAAATAATTATTTGAGAAATTTTCGAGTAATCGCAACTTTTATAAATATAATGCGTTTAATACTTTGAAAGTATCCCAAGTAAGATTTGTTATTATTTTGCTTAAAAATAAATCTTTACGGTTATACATGAGCAATGTATAATGTAAATTGGTCTAGCTGAAGTATTTTTATTCAAAGTTTACTAGTTTCAAATGTGACTTTAAGAAGTCACAAGTGAACCTTAGTTATATAATGCTCTAACTCTGGAGAGGGGGTGAACAATAAGATGAGTGAATTGAGCTCCAATAAAGAAAGACCGAACTTAAAAAATAAAACTCACGATATTCAAGGAGGAGAAAAAAAGGTTATGAAAAAAAGTTTAAAAGTACTAGCATCCGCTACACTAGCGTTCTCGTTGTTTGCATCGGTGGCAATGGCTGCTGAAACAACACCTGCAGCAACAACTGCACCTGCAGCTGTAAAAACTTCTAAAGATTTCAAAGACCTTGCTGGTCTTGACGCAGCTCTTACAGCTAAAATCGACGCTTTGCTTGCTAAAGGTTACATGGACGGTAAAGGCGACAACTTCGACGTTACTGGCAACATGACTCGTGCAGAAGCAGCTAAACTTGTTGCAAAAATCTTCGGTCTAACAGTTGGCACTGAAACAACTTCATCTTTTAAAGATGTTGATGGAACTGACGCTTCAATCGCATGGTCCATTCCTTTCATCGAAGCAGCTAAAAAAGCTGGTATCATCGATGGAATGACTGACACAACGTTTGCTCCGAAAGACAACGTAACATTGGGCCAACTTGCTACATTGCTTGTAAAAGGTTTTGGTAAAGGTGCAGATGTTAAAACAACTACTCCTTGGTACCAAGGTTACCTAGATGTTGCTAAAGCAAATAATGTTGATCTAGGAACTGACGGTGCTAAACTTGCAACACGTGCTGATCTTGTTGTTGGTTCTTTCGCTGCTAGTGCAGCTGTTGAAGCTGCTCAAGCAGTAACTGCTGACTTCAAAGCAACTGGCGCTAAAAAATTCACTGTTACTTTCAACAAAGCTGTTGATACTAGCAAAGCTGTTATTGCAGTTAAAAATGGTACTAATGCTGTTAACACTAAGTCTGTAACTTTCTCTGATGACAAGAAAACAGCAACAGTTGAATTCCCTTATGCTTTAGCTGCAGCTGATTACACTGTATCAGTAACTGGCTTAGGTAAAGATCTAACTGGAACTGTTAAAGTTGAAGCTGAGAAAGTAACAAAAATCAACTTCAACTCTGACAAAGCTGTATTGGTTCGTGGTGATCTTAAAAAAGTTAAAGTTGGTTACAAAGTATTCAACCAATACAACGAAGAGATCACTAGTTCCACTTCCCTAACTGCTACTACTAGTGCAGGAACAATTGTTGGTGGTAACACTGTATCAGGTGGCACTATCACAATCGATAATGGTTCAGCTGATTTCAAAGCTAATGACCCAATCGCAGTGTCTTTGATTCACACAAATGGTACTTTTGCGAGCGCAACTGTAACTGTTGGCGCTGTAGCTAATGTTTCAGCAATTGAGATTAAATCCCAATACCAAAACAATACTACAAAATCAGATCTTCAAGCTGGTAACGCTAACGTTGGTGAATATAACCTAGTGCTTGAAGCAAAAGATCAATATGGTAATAGTGTAACTGACACAGCTGTACTTGCATCTGATCTTCTTGTTACCGTATCAAACACGGCAGTGGTATCAGTAGCTGGATACACGAACAATGCTGCAACTTTTGCTAACCTTACTATTGATGGTAGTAACAAAGCAGTATTAACTTTGGCTGGTGGATTGACTGCTGGTACTTCCAATGTAACCCTTATCTCAAAATCAACTGGCGCTAAATCTAGTTTCGATGTAGTAGTTAAGGATTCCGTTAAAGTTGACAACTTCACAATGACAGTTCCTGCATTAGCTGTTGCTGCTGAGGAAACAGTAATTCCTTTCACAGCACTTGATCAATTCAATAAAGATGTTGCACATCCAACAGCTGCTTCCTTCACTTCTGTAAATACAACAAGTGGTTCCATTGTATTCGAGAAAGATGTAGTAGCTAATAAAACAAACATGAAGCTTGTTAACCCTTCAAAAGGGACTGTTATCATCACTATTGTAACTAAGACAAACAAAGTACAACAATTAACTGTAAACGTAGTAGATGCTAAAGTTCCAACTGTAGTTTCAGCTACTAAAGATTTCAGCACATCAGTTCTGAAAACTGGTACAGTAACTATTGGCAAAGCAAATATCGTAGTTAAAGACCAATATGGTCGCGACATGACTCCTAACTGGGGTGATGGCACTGTAGCTGCTAGCGCTGCTCCTGAGTATCGTGTAGTAGTTGAAAGTGGTACAGTAGGCAACGTTAGCGTATCTAGCAACGTATATGTTGATGATACTAACTCTGTTGTATTGACTGGTGCAGCTAAAGGTACTTCCACAATCACATTGAAACTTGAGAAGGCAACTGATACTGCAGCATTCGCACCAGTAGCTAACGGTTCATACACTTATACTCAAAAAGTTGTAGAGAACGCTGATATTGCTTCTTACGAAGCTACTGTATCTGGTACTGTTTACAATGATGGTGCTAGCGCAACTTACGGTAAAGATCTAGTTGTAACAGGTATCCTTGCTGATGGATCCAAAGTGACTATCCCTAGCGTAGCAGCTAACTATGATGTTATCAGCAGTAACGCTGGTGTAGTATACACTCGTAACTCAGACCCAGCAGTTGCAGGTAAAATAACAGCAGCTAACTTTGCTTTCAGTGGAACAGATACATCTGCTGATGCAGTTGTAACTGTAGTTGTGAAAGGTGCAACAACTCAAACTATCCCTGTAACAGTTAAAGTATCTAAAGCAACTCCAGCAATTCAAACTTTGTCTTTGAAAGATAAATATGAAGTTGGTTCTCCAGCTGTTACTGTTGCTAAGAAGGAATCTGATGGTGTTGTGTCTGCTCTTGCAGCTGATGTTGACACTATTGGCGAATTAGAAGCAGTAGTAGAAGGTATTGTTAAATCAGTTGATCAATACGGTGTAGAGATCGCTGAAGATTTTGCACAAGCTAACATTATCGTGTCTAATCTAACTGTAGCTAGCGCGACAAAAGATCTTGCACACGTTGCAACTGGTGACACATTCAACGTTACTGCAATCATTGGTTCAAAAGTAATTTCCTTCAAAGTTATCGTTAAGTAATTAATATAACTTCAAAGAAGTCGAGACAATAGTCTCGGCTTCTTTTTTATAGAAAGTTTAAAAAATAGCAAATATGAGGTTAGTTGATTTATTATATAAAGACAAGACATAGTTAAGGGAGAATAAAATGAAAACGAACCTGACTCTAACAGCACTCCTACTAACCTTCATTCTAACCACAACCCTCTCCACTTCCCAAGCCGAAGCTCCATCCCCAGGCGGGAGCGATCCGGTCATCACCTTGAGCTACTTCGAGCAAAACACCTTAAGCGAAGCAAAGGTGAAGGAAATCGTGGCCTCCGCGATCGCAGCGAATGCTGGCGGGAGCAACGGAGGCACGGGCACTAGCCCTGCGGCAGTAGCGAGCATGAAGGTTGTCCAGTTGCAAAATGGACAAACTCTGTATGCAGGCGCTGGCGCGGAGTTTATCGTGCGAACCGGCCGAGTGCTAGCGGTGAGCAACGATGAGAACGGCATCCCGGATGTAACGGGAGGCAAGGATTTGGCAGCGGGAACGGAAGTTGCGCTGAATCATCTTTTGATATTTCCTGTTGAAGGGCGTGGTATTAAGCCATCACCTAAGAACGACACAACCATTTATGTTATGGTGCGCGGTGGTTATTTACTTTTGAATGCAGATGGTAGTACGGTTTCACAATAATAAATGTCTACTCCATAATTTTACCCAAACTGACAACTTCTTATGCGTGTTGGCCTTGCGAATATAGCCATACTAATCATTGTACTAGCAGTGAGAGGTGGCTGCTTATTGAACAAGATTAACAACTAAGACTCTAAGGAGGCGTTTGGGTTATGGCTAGAAATAAAGTGGTTCCAGAATCCAAGAAAGCATTAGACATCCTGAAATATGAAATTGCTGCGGAATTAGGCTTACCAGTCGGGAAACATTTGTCTATGAATGTAGATACGGAGTTCGCAACGGAGCTCGGTTCTGTTTCATCTTATTCTGGAAAAAAAGAATCATGGGGACATCTTACCTCCAGGGATAATGGTGCTGTCGGGGGCCGAATCACGCAGCGTCTAATCCAAAGAGCAGAGGAAACCCTATTTAGTCTTTAATTTATGTAAAAATAGCTCGGAAAGTTTAATGCCATCGTTCGTTGATTTTATAATTTTATAAAGAAAAAATGAAGAATGAATGAAAGAAATCTGAAAGAATGCTGAATGAAGCCAGGGTAAAAATCAGGGGGAATTTTACCCTAAGATGAATTGACACTAGACGACAAATGAAGTAAGATAACTAATTGAAGGTCAATCTTTCATTTAACCTTTTCCTATCGGAAAAGGTTCATTTTTTTTGGCGGAATTCAAGAATCTTACCAGCGCCCCAGCGCAGAAGAGGGATTCCGTTTGGCGTGAAAAGCTGCCGCTGAAGCCGGGCCCGATTTTTTCATCATAGAGGCATCGAGAAAAAGCTTTTCAAACATACTAAAGGTATTAGGAGGATGAATGATATGGCGCAAGTACGTGGACGTCGTTTATTTACATCCGAATCCGTAACAGAAGGTCATCCAGATAAAATTTGTGACCAAATTTCTGACTCGGTATTGGATGCATTTCTTGCCAATGATCCGAATGCTCGTGTAGCATGTGAGGTATCTGTAGCAACTGGTTTGGTATTGGTGATTGGTGAAATCACATCGAAGTCTGAATATGTGGATATTCAAGCGATCGCAAGACAAACAATTAAAGATATTGGGTACACACGCGCGAAATATGGTTTTGACTCCCAAACATGTGCGGTTCTTGTTTCCCTGAACGAACAATCCCCTGACATTGCACAAGGTGTTGACAGAGCGCTTGAAGCAAGAGAAGGTTCTATGTCTGATGCGGAAATCGAAGCAATCGGCGCTGGTGACCAAGGTCTTATGTTCGGTTTTGCGGTTAATGAAACACCTGAGCTTATGCCGCTTCCGATTTCAATTTCTCACCAGTTAGCTCGTCGTTTGACCGAAGTTCGTAAGAATGGCACTCTTCCATACCTGCGTCCTGATGGTAAAACACAAGTTACGGTTGAGTACATCGACGACAAACCAGTGCGTGTAGATGCGATCGTTGTATCCACACAGCACGATGAAAATATCACATTGGAGCAAATCCAAGCTGATATCAAAGAACACGTTATTAACCCGATCGTTCCAGCGAACTTGTTGGATGCGAATACCAACTATTTCATCAACCCAACGGGCCGTTTCGTTATCGGCGGACCTCAAGGTGATGCTGGTTTAACTGGGCGTAAAATTATCGTTGATACGTATGGCGGTTACGCACGTCATGGCGGCGGCGCATTCTCTGGTAAGGATCCAACGAAAGTTGACCGTTCCGGTGCATACGCGGCGCGTTATGTAGCGAAAAATATCGTAGCAGCTGGCCTTGCTGAGAAATGTGAAGTTCAATTGGCTTATGCGATTGGCGTTGCACGTCCAGTATCCATCGCTGTTGATACGTTTGGCACATCGAAAGTTAGTGAAGAGAAGCTTGTTGAGCTTATTCACAAAAACTTCGACCTGCGCCCAGCTGGTATTATTAAAGAGCTTGACCTTCGTCGTCCGATTTACCGCCAAACAGCGGCTTACGGTCACTTCGGCCGTAACGATCTAGATGTTCCTTGGGAGCGTACGGATAAAGCGGAAGCTTTGAAAACACAAGCGTTAGTTTAATTAAGGAAGCCGTCCAATTGGGCGGCTTTTTTGCATGTTGTGATAGTGTGACTCACCATCTGTTTACAATTGTAATCTTTTATATTTGCAAATGAACAAAAGTGTGTTAATATCTGTTTATGTCATCTCGTGCGAAAACAACAAGAATTATGATATAATAATGAAGATACATTCTGTTGAGGAAGTCGAAGGGAGAGCGAGACGTTGGATAACGAATTGAAAGAACCACTAACGGAAGAAGCACTAAAAACGATACTGAAAGCAGAATTATCACCAGTGATTGAGAGATTAGACCGCCTAGAACTAGAACAATCTCAAATCAAACAAGCTGTCCTTGAAACGAATGAAATAGTGAAAAGACTAGAGGTTGTCCAAGAAAACCAACACCGTATCATTGAACTATTATCTGCACGATCCATCGAGCAAGAAGCAAAATTGAAGAAAATCGGTTAATTTTAACATATAAGCATCTCAAGCAGAGAGCAAACCCTATGGGGGTGCTCTCTTTTCTTTGATCGGCATAGCTTTTTGCTGGCATATGAATACAACGCAACGGAAATCGTAACTTTTTCCATAGTTTAAGAGTCTATATAGATATCGGATATTTGATAGACATGGTGAGAATTAGATAAATATGAGGAGTGGAAAGCAGCATGACGGTTCAGAAGCAGGTAGGCGCTGCTGCGCTGGCTTGCGCTTTGGTGTGGCAGTTAGTGGCGGGAGCAACCGTGAGCGCGGCGGGCACGAAGTTAACGCTAAGTTCACAAGAGACGATTACATCAGGCGCAGTGATGAAGAATTATGTATGGGCAACGACGCGAGGCAGCAAGGATGTTTCGGTGAATGCCAATGTGATAGAGGTAGATTTAACGAATCCGAATGTGAAGATCGATGCGATGGCTGGGACGAAAAATCAATTCACGAAGAACCAGAGTGTCCTAGGCATGGTGAAGGATACAGGGGCTGTCGCTGGCATCAATGGCGATTTCTATAATACGCAAGCGGAGGGCGTCCCAGAAGGTGCGCAAATCACTAATGGCCAGGTCATGTCCACGCCTGCTAAGATTTCGGGGTTGTATTCTTTTGCAATAACGAAGACGAATCAACCGATTATTGATATTTTTGACTTCCAGGGAACGGTAACGGCGAAGGATGGTACGGCTTTTGAGCTGGGTGGCGTGAACAAAACCTTTTACTGGGACGACAACGGTGTTCCGCTCATTGCAAATGGTCTTTTCCTGTATACGAGCGCATGGGCGATGACCCAGCGAGCAGTGGATGGCACGAACGTTCCGACGGAAGCGCTGATTCAGAACGATATAGTGAAGGAAATTCAGGTCGATACGAATGTCAAAATGGCAGCACCAGCCGATGGCTATATTCTGAGGGGCTCGGGTTTGGCGAAAGACTTTATCGTGAAGCATTTGAAAGTCGGCGATAAGGTCACGACGAAATACGACATGATTCCGCATGACGCGTCGAAGACGTATGATTGGCGCAATTTCAAAATGCTGATCGGCGGCAGCACGCTGCTTGTGGATGAGGCGAAGCCGAGTTATTTTACACGCAATATTAATGATTTCAACGGTTATAGCCCGCTTTCCAGAACGGCTGTGGGGTATTCCAAGGATCAGAAGAAGGCTTATATGATTACGGTGGATCGAAATGGCGATAGCGCAGGGATGACCCTTCCAGAGCTGCAGCAATTCATGATTGATGCAGGTGTGTGGCGTGGCATGGTGCTGGATGGAGGCGGATCGACACAGATGGTGTCTAGGCCGCTAGGTGACGTTGACCCGAAGCTGGTCAATAAGCCGCAAAATGGCAATCAACGTGCCGTTGCCAATGGGTTGGGCGTCTATTCTACCGCTCCCAAGGGAGAGTTGAAAGGTCTTATTTTAAAAGGACAATCCTTATTATTCATGAATGAATCCAGCACTTATCAATTTAAAGCATACGATGATTATTATAATCCGATCTCCACGGACGGCATTGTGCCACAATGGAGCACTTCAGTCGCAAACGGCTCGTTCAAGGACAATGTATACACACCGACTATGCCTGGGAAAACACAGGTGATAGCCAAATCCGGCAAAGGCTCCGCCTCCATGGATGTAGAAGTAGTGGGCCGCGATCAGATCGTGTCGATGGCTTTCCGAAATGGGTCTTTCTCAGTGATAGAAGGCGGCGATTTCAAGCTGCCAATTACAGTGACCACACGGAGTGGCGCAACTAGGGAATTACCCGCATCCTCGGCGACATGGGAGCTAAGCGGCATCAAAGGCACGATTACGAACGGTGTTCTTCACGTGGATAGCGCCGCGGGCTCACAAGCTGCTCAAGTGATTGCCAGATATGATGGCTACAGTACGATGGTGACACTCCCGATTGGGCAGGAAAAGGTGTGGTACGATCTGGATCATTATGCGGTGATGACGACTGGTGATAAGTATCCAGCGGAAGTGATATCTTCAGTTAATATCCCGCAATTTAACGGAAATAAGAACCTTGAAATCACGTATGATTTCACGAAGGGGTTAGGGACGAAGGCAGCCTATGCTAGATTGAATAATGGCAATGGTGCTCCGATTGAGGGCGAGCCGCAATTCATTACGGCCAAAGTGTTTGGAGATGGCAGCTTCAACTGGGTTCGCGCAGAAGTTATCGATGGCAATGGCAAGCTCAATTATGTCAGCTTTACGGAAAATATGAATTGGACCGGCTGGCGCAAGGTGACGGCGGACGTCTCTAATTTGACAATGCCGATTTCGTTGAAGAGTATATACGTAGCGAATCCCGCTAACGGACAGGATGAAAGAGCCGGTAAAGGGAAAATTAATATTGATGACATCTCTTTCATCTATGATGGTCAGCTGCCAGCTCTGCCGAAAAATACAATGAAGCTATTGGTGGGTAAGAAGCAAGCGACACTGAATACGAAAGCGATGACGTTGGAACAGGCTCCAACGATCGTGAAGGATAACACGTTGGTTCCGCTTCGTTTTGTAACAGAGGGGCTCGGTGGAACTGTGAAGTGGGACGACAAGGAACGTAAGGTGACGGTCGTTCGCGGCGATAAGTTAATTGACCTTTGGATTGATCAAGCGGACCTCCTGATTAACGGTGAACGTGTCACGGCAGAGGTAGCGCCAGCGATCATGAGTAATGTGACCATGGTCCCACTTCGTCTCATTTCGGAGAAATTAGGCTTCAAAGTAGGCTGGGATCCCCAAAATTATGGGATTTCTATTGAATAAATAGTACTAGAAGTACACGGCAAATCGGAAAAACTATGCTACAATATGGGGTAGACTAATTTAACATTTTGGATTTATTAAAGGAGCTCGTTTCATGTGCAACCAGACGCTATAGATCGTGTCATAAAAAACGCCATTAACGTCATGGAAAGCAGCAAGTATCAGCTGTTTGAAATCGCCGAAGCTTCACGCTTAGAGAAGGAGACGCTTGCGCGGGAGCTTGAAGAGATTAAGCATGAAACGAGGGTTACGATTGATCTTGTCGATACGCTAGAAAGAGATTACAAGAGGTCGAGAATTCGGCTCACGGAAGTAAGCCGGGATTTCAACAAGTATCGTGAAGAAGATATTAAAATCGCGTATGAAGCTGCAATTGCTTTTCAATTACAGCTTACCATCGCGCGGGAAAAAGAAAATAATTTGAAGAACCGCCGCAACGATCTGCAGGTCCGGATGAAGAATGTGGACAAGCAGGTAGAACGTGCAGAGACGATTGTCTCGCAGATGAATGTTGCCTTGGAATACTTATCGGGGGATCTGAATCAGGTAACGCGTATTATTGAATCGGCTAAGAACCGACAATTGCTGGGATTGAAAATTATTTTGGCCCAGGAAGAAGAGCGGAAACGTATCGCCCGAGAAATCCATGACGGCATGGCGCAAACCTTAGCTAATGTCGTGTTGCGAACAGAAATCGCACAAAGGATGCTCGTAAAAGAGGATATTTCGGCTGTGAAAGACGAATTAGTTGATTTAAAGGGACAAGTCAGAGGCGGACTTGAGGAAGTTCGTAAGATCATCTTCAACCTCCGTCCAATGGCGCTCGATGATCTGGGCATTGTACCTACGCTGCGGAAATACGTGCAGGACTTCGAAGATAAATATCGAATCCATACACAATTCAACTTGGTTGGGAAGGAGACTCGCATACCCTCAGGGCTTGAAATTGCTATTTTCCGACTCGTACAAGAAGCTTTATCGAATGTGTACAAGCATGCCAAAGCGACCTTTGTGTCAGTTGAGCTCACGTTAGAACCAGATCAAGTACAAATCTATGTTGTAGACAACGGTGTTGGCTTTGATGTTCCATTGACAGAGATTCGAATCGCCAAGGGCAATAATTTTGGCTTACTGGGAATGCGAGAGCGTGTAGAACTGCTAGAAGGTTCCATGGTTTTGGAATCCGAGAAAGACTCAGGTACTAAAATTACAATGCTCATTCCGATCGGCGGCGTTGGAGAGAACAAGGAGGATAATCAGAATGGACAACACGGCGAGTCATAATCGCAATGTACAGATTGTCATTGCAGACGATCATCAGCTTTTTCGTGAAGGTGTTAAACGAATCATTAATATGGAAGATGATATGGAAGTGATCGGCGAGTGTGGAGATGGCATTCAAGTTATTGAATTGTGCAATCAAATCACGCCGGACATTGTGCTCATGGATATTAATATGCCACTTGAGAATGGTGTCGTGGCTACCGAGCGGCTTAAGCTAATCTTCCCAGATATTAAAGTGATCATACTATCTCTTCATGATGATGAGAGTTATGTGTTTGAGACGCTCCGCAAAGGAGCTTCAGGGTATTTGCTGAAGGATATGGAAGCGGAGTCCTTGATTAATGCGATTCGTTCTGTCGTTGCGGGGCATGCTTACATTCATCCGAAGGTAACAGGCAAGCTGATCAATCAACTGAGACGGATGACGTATCTGGATGATGTTGGTGTCGTTGGAACAGGCCAAACCGTGAAGGATTCAGGTCTGAAATACATACATAATGCGAACAGCCCGCTGACCAAAAGGGAAGCCGAAGTGCTTCGTCTAATGGCCGAAGGCAAGAGCAATAAGCTGATTGGCGAGTTCCTCTATATCAGTGAGAAGACAGTTAAGAACCATGTGAGCAGTATTCTGCAAAAAATGGAAGTAGATGATCGTACACAGGCTGTTATTATCGCGATCAAAAATGGCTGGGTAACGCTCTAGCATAAGCTTTTCCACAGTTCAAATGCCATGCTGATTGGAACCCCCCTTTGCTCTGCCGCATACACTGCAGGTAAGGGAGGGACCCGCAATGTGGATTGGAATGCTCTGTATTTTCGGCTGCTACGGCGCGAGCATCATTATCATGCATCTCTTATTGGGCGCCCGTAAAGGGAGTAAGAAGCCGACAACGATAGTTCTCGTTACCAAAAATAATCAAAGTCAAATTGAGTGGGTTATTCGCTCTTTATTTTTCTTCTCGAAAGTGAAGGGCTCTCAGGTGACCGCCACTGTTTTTGATGAAGGCTCATCGGATGATACCCAAGAAATCGTGGAACGTTTATCTCAGACGTATGCAGTAGAGCTGCGTGTACAGTTTGAGTATGATGCCATTGATCGTTTTCTGAGTCAGCACGAGGATGATCCGGTTGTGATCGTTCATTTAAGCAATCGGGAAGAGGCAGTGAAGATTCCTGTTTTATAAAAAAGAGAGTGCGGTGAAGAATGAAGGTTCAGCTCTATGCTGCCCGCATAAACGATGTGTGGTCATGGCAGCTCACACTACACGCCCCAACAGATTGTCAATATTGGTTCGAGCAATACGCAGCCGACGCCGGCCTCGTAGTGTTCGAACCTTTTGTTTCTTTGGGGCAAGGACAACGAATGGTTGAGATATTGAAGAGTGCCGTGATCCAGGTCGAGGCCGATTGTATGGTGAAGGTGAGGCAGGCGGCTGAGGATATTGGCCTGCCTAGTAAGGAAGCCATGACAGCGCAGGTGGTTGGCTATAGACAATGGTGCAGCGGGCAATATCCGAAGGTGCAATTGCGCAGTCGGGTGTATGGCGATCTGGTGGAGATGTGCCAGGGGCGTGCGCTTTTGCTAGAAGAGCTAGAGCAACTAGTAGAAACTAGCAATGAATTGGCCGATCTCCGGGCGAATTGGCCAGCCTACTTGCAATTAGCGCATCTGCACGGAGATGTCACGATTACGAATGGATTGCTGCTGCAAGAGCGAAGGGAGTGGCGACGACTCTTTAAGAAAGTAGCAGGCTACAGCTGTAAGCGCTGTGGAAGCGGATCTGAGCGAATGTACATGTCCGACTGTGTGCATTGCGGACAAGCGTGCCCGTACTGCGAAGAATGCTTGACCATGGGGAGAGTTCGCTCATGCTCGCTGCTGGTGCTTGGGGGCTCGCGTGGCATCGCGAGCGGTAGAGTTGGAGTAGGCGACCTGAGCGCCTACATTGAGCCCTGGGGGCTTAGCGACGCGCAAGCGCATGCCTCTGGTGAGGGACTCCGCTATCTCCATGAGATGGAGAGTAGCTCTTGTAGTGCGGGCCCACGTGAGTTCCTCATATGGGCCGTTACAGGTGCCGGGAAGACTGAGATGATCTTCCCGTTCATTCACTACACGGCCGCCCGTGGGGGCCGTGTCCTAATTGCGACACCACGCAAGGACGTGGTGTTGGAGCTTCAGCCCCGCATCCAGCGGGCGTTCGCAGCGTACAGCGTGGTGACGCTGTACGGTGGGAGCGCGCAGCGCTGGGAGCAGGGGCAGATCACGATCGCAACAACGCACCAGTTGTTGCGGTTTCATCAAGCTTTTGACCTCGTCATCATCGATGAAATCGATGCCTATCCCTACCATAACAACCCCATGCTGATCTATGCAGCCGCGAAAGTGTGCAAGCCCAGCGGGACAACGATCTTGTTGTCCGCAACGCCTCCAAGGGCCGTCCGGCAAGCCGCCGAACGCGGTAAGCTGCCGCATGTGCGCGTGCCGGTGCGCTATCATAAACATCCACTGCCAGTCCCTCAGTTGATAACTACCCCGATGTTACGAAAATCCATTGCTTCACAATCCATTCCACAATCGATTGTATCCCGTTTAGAAGTTTCCATTGCCCGTGGCGCACAGGTATTTGTTTTTGTCCCGAATATTGGGCTCGTAGAGCCGATGGTGGGGCTGTTAAGAAAGAAGTTGCTTGGCGGCAAGGCCGCTGTCCGCGTAGAGGGAACTTCCTCTAAGGACGCATCGCGCACGGAGAAGGTTCAGTTTTTCCGTGATCGAGACATCCGTGTACTCGTCACGACGACCATTCTTGAACGAGGGGTTACGGTGCCCCAGTCCGATGTTTTCATTTTGGATGCGGACTCGAAGTTATTTGATGAAGCAGCTCTCGTCCAGATGGCGGGGCGTGCAGGCAGATCGAAGGATGACCCGTATGGGAAGGTGTATTTTGCCGCTGCGGAAGTGACGAAATCACAGAAAGAAGCAGTTCGACAGATCCGAACGATGAATCGAATTGCGCGTAAGCGAGGATTTTTGCAAGGAGGAGAGAAATGATCGGATGGTGGAGGGGAGTTAGTCGTGCGTTATTTTCGCTGCTAGGGCCTAAGAGAGAAGTCTGTTTATTATGTAAACAAATGAGCAGTCTGGAACTGGGTGAGCTTGGGCTCTGCCACTCTTGCTACACAAGTATTCCGTGGATTCGCAAGGTTATTTGTCCAACCTGCGGACGAAGCGAGTTCTGTCCAGATTGTCGACGTATGCCGCACACGCATTTTGCTAGAAATCGAAGTGCAGTGAGATATGATGAAACGATGAAAGAGCTTCTGGCCAGGTACAAATATCGTGGGGACGAACGGTTGAAGGCCGTGCTCGGTCATATGCTGGTGCATGCTTTTCAGCTATTGCAGGGGGAGAGAAAGGTTGTGGGTGCTGAGCAAGTAAGAGAGTTTATCACTTACGTGCCTGTGAGTGAGCGACGTATGCAGGAGCGGGGGTTCAATCAGGCGGAGCAAATGGCGGTAGAGCTTGGTCGGCGTGTTGGAGTTCCTGTGGTTAGCTTGCTGCGTCGTGCTAAGCACACGGATAAACAAAGCTTCAAAAAGCGGAATGAGCGGATTGACGATCTTGCACATGTGTTTGAAGTGAATGCGGCTGGCCAGCTTGAGTTAAGCAGTCAGGGAGCAACGATCCTCCTCTACATCGTGGACGATGTATATACGACGGGGAGTACGATGAATCAGTGCGCGTTGACGATTAAAGACATTTTGTCAGTAAATGTCGAAATAGTTGGACTCACGTGGGCTAGGTGAGCGTATAGTGGTCCTATTTTCAAAAAAATAGGGATAGGCAAAAGCTGTCGAATTGCGGTAAACTGGAATTAATAAAGTGGTTATTGGGAATACTACATAAGGAGGGCCAAACAATGGGTATGAATGTAGCCAATTGTCCGCGATGCGGGAAAATTTTTGTGAGGGGCTTCGTAGAACTTTGTCCAAATTGTATCAAGGAGCAAGAGCTGCAATATGAGAGATGTCTCAAGTATCTGCGTGAGAATCGTGGGGTTAATATACAGGAGTTAAGCGAGGCAACAGAGGTACCGGTAAAGCAAATTACGAAGTTCGTTCGTGAGGGCCGAATCTCCATAATGAATGCACCGAACATGTCTTATCCATGTGAAGTGTGCGGGACGCTCATTCGTGAGAATACGATCTGCGAATTGTGCCGTCAGAAGCTGATGAAGGATGTTAAGAACTCAGCGGAAGATGGTCGTCGGGAAGAAGAGCGGAGACAGCAGGAAGGCAAGGTAAGTTTTAATATAAAAGATAGATTGCGGGATCGCCATTAATTTAGAATTCGACCTGGTGTGATATAAAGTTTCATAGCGAAGATGCCGATAATACATCTAACGATTATCGGCTTTTTATATTTATAGTTAGAAGAGCATAGGAGTGTATCGGTATGAAAATTAATGATAATGGGCGCATTGGCGCGGTAAATCCCTATAAGAAATCAGGAGATGCCACTTTTACGCAAGCTCCAGGTAAGAAGGGGAAAGCAAAGGATCAGGTTGAAATCTCTGCCCAAGCGAAGGAATTGTTAGGTGCGCAAGGAATTCGAACGGAAGAGCATAGCACGC
Organism: Paenibacillus sp. MBLB1832; assembly: GCF_032271945.1. Classification (NCBI taxonomy): domain Bacteria; kingdom Bacillati; phylum Bacillota; class Bacilli; order Caryophanales; family Paenibacillaceae; genus Paenibacillus; species Paenibacillus roseipurpureus. The sequence goes on from NZ_CP130319.1 coordinate 117,174, forward strand.
GCATTGAACAATTGAAATCCTCTGTCGCTTCAGGGACCTACCATGTCGATGCAGGCAAAATTGCAGAGAAACTGCTGCCTTACTTGAAATAATGAGCCTATCACGAAAAAGCAGGTGACAATCATGTCCATACAGCCATTATTGGTAACAATGAACACACTGCAAGAAGCGCATGAAGCACTGCTTGAACTGGCCAAATCGAAAACACAGGTTCTAATTAATAATCAAGTTGATGAGCTCAATGCGGTTGTGAATCGCGAGAACAAGTGGATTCGAGCAATCTCAGATGCGAATCAGCAGCGGATTCAAATTATTAGTTCTTACCTCATTTCACGAGGATACAATCCGAACCCCAAAATAACCGTTAGCGATTTAATTAAAGTTATTTTTAAGGCGGAAGAAAAACAAGCACTAAGGGAAGCGCAGGAGAAGCTGCTTGCTACCATAGAGGAATTGAAATCAAGTAATGTTATTAACCAGCAATTAATTGAGCAGTCATTAGCTTTTGTGGATTATTCGATAGATTTAATTTTCGGACCACCAGAGGATGATGTAGTCTATAAGAATCCCAATCAGAACAAAGGCATGAGCCGTCAAGGATTGTTTGACCGAAAAGGCTAGGTATTACTGTTAGAAAATTCAAGTAGGGGCATAGGAGAGAGAACGGATGAGATCAACTTTTGGCGGAATTGAAATATCCAAACGGGGAATTTTGACACAACAAGCAGCTCTAACTACGTCTGGACATAACGTTGCAAATGCGAATACGCCTGGTTTCTCACGTCAGGTTGTAAAAATGGTTGCAGCTGAACCTATAGAGTATCCAGGCTTACAGCGTTCGACGATCCCTGGTCAAATGGGTCAAGGTGTCTTGTTCACTGAAGTGAGCCGTATTCGTGAGACCTTTCTGGATAAGCAATTTGCCAACGAGAATAAAAGCCTTGGCGAGTGGACTGTCCGTCAGGACACATTGGAAAAGCTTGAGGCGATTGTTAACGAACCCTCGGATACAGGTCTTCGTCAGGTATTGGATAATTTCTGGAATGCTTGGCAAGAGCTAAGTAAGCAGCCGGATAACTTGGAAACAAGGGCTGTTGTGAAGGAAAGTGCCTTAGCGGTGACAGATGCGTTTAATCATGCAGCCAAGCAACTTAATGACCTTACGTCCGATATTAATGATAATATTTCAGTGAAAGTCACACAAGTAAATTCGACACTTAAACAAATCGCCAATTTAAATAGCGAGATTTACAGGGTAGAAGGCCTCGGTAATAATGCCAATGATCTTCGAGATCAACGGGATTTACTTATCGACCAACTATCCAAAGTCGTAAATGTAACCGTTCAGGAGGAACCTAATGGTTATCATGTTAGAATGGGTAATCAAGATCTGGTTGTCGGAGATACGCCAACAGATTTTACCACTGATATGGCAACAGCAGCCTATCCTACGGATTTGAATAGCGGAGAACTGTACGGCCTTCTGTACTCCAATGCAGCCTATGTAACAGGTTATAAGAATCAACTAAATTCAATGGTCTCGACAATTGTGACTGCAGTGAATGACACGCATAAACAGGGCTATACGTTACAAAATCCCGCAACCAAAGGCGGAGAGTTCTTCTCCCCTGTCACAGATTTTTCTAATGCAGCACTAACAATGAAAGTAAGTAGTAATATTACGGATAATGTTGAGAATATTGCCGCATCTTTACGGGTTGATCCTGCCACAAACAAAGTCATCAAAGGGAACAACGAATTGGCTCTTAAGATCGCTAATATTAAAAACGAGAAGTATAATTTTGATGGCTCTGGCGTTCAAAAAATTATCCTCAATGGAGGCACATTTGACGAATTTCTTCGAGCGGTTGTATCGGAAATCGGGGTCCAAACACAAGAAGCACAACGTCAAGCATCGAATCAAAAGATTCTTGTGGACCAGGTTGACGCCAGACGTCAATCCGTAAGCGGTGTTTCTTTGGACGAGGAAATGGCCGATATGATTAAATACCAGCATGCTTATAATGCGGCTGCACGTTCATTAACTACTTTCGACGAAATGCTGGATAAAGTTATAAACTCGATGGGTGTTGTAGGTAGATAACCCACCAGACGAAACTAATAGGTTGAGGTGAAATGTAATGCCACTTCGTGTCACTCAAGGCATGCTAAATACACAATTACTGCGAAATTTAAATGGCAATATGACCCGGATGGATAAGCTGCAGAATCAACTTTCTACAGGTCGGAGAATTAATAAGCCTTCCGATGATCCTGTAGGAATAAGCTTTTCGATGCGTTATCGAAGTGAGCTCGGTACGAATGATCAATACCAAAGGAACGTGGATGCCGCGGTTTCCTTTTTGGATTACACCGACACAATGCTTGATCAGACAGGGCAAGTATTGCAAAGAGCCCGGGAGCTAGCTGTACAGGCGGCTAACGGTACAAATTCGGCTGAATCGCTAGATGCAATGAAAACTGAAGTCAATCAATTATATGAGCAACTAACAAACATCGGAAATAGTCAATTTAACGGTAAATATGTGTTTAATGGACAGAAGACCGATGAGAAGCCTTTTCCTGACCCGGACGATGCAGCTAATTCGATTACAGATAGCGGTGAGATCAAGTTTGAAATAGGCGCCGGCGTACAAATTGCGATGAATAAGACAGCAACACAAATATTTGGTCCATCTGGGGCAAAGAATAATGCATTTCAGATTCTAAAAGATCTATCCGCTGTGTTGAAGCCTGGAGGTAGTACCACGATTCAAAATGCAATTGGGCTCATGGATGAGAGAATGAGCATGCTGCTTGGGGCACGATCTGATGTCGGCGCTAAGACGAACCGGATTCAACTGGCAGAGGATCGCCTCAAAGACATTAATATTAACTTGCAAAGCTTGCAATCCAAAACAGAGGATGCGGATATGTCACTCGTCATAACCAATTTGAAGATGGAAGAGAACGTGTATCAGGCTTCCTTGTCAGCAGGAACCAAGGTAATTGTGCCTAGTCTTGTTGATTTCTTACACTAAAAGTAGTTGGAGGGAGTTAACTTGACGATCATCCCACAGTTACAGATTCATCAGCAACCAGCACTCATTGGGATTGATGCGGATCTTGGCACGCTTGAAATGAAGCAACCCAGGCCAACCTATGAGATGCAGGTTGATCGGCCTAAGCAAGAAATACGTCAACCTCGTGGAGAACTCGAAATTGATCAAAGCCGAGCTTGGGATGCTTTGGGAGAAGGCCCTATTCTAGAAGCCATGAATCGCATATATTCGCAATGCAAGAATGTGGCTCTCCAAGGAATCGCCCGCATTGTTGAGAATGGCAACCGAATGGCGGCAATTCATGAGCCTGGCAACGCCATTGCAGAAATTGCTCATCAGCTCGTCTTTGATCATCAGGAGTTTGATTATTATGGCGAGGCCTCCTATGATAATGTCGATATTACTTATATGGCTCATAAACCTGAAATCACTGTTACTGAGGGTAAAGTGAACGTAAATACACATGTCAATCCGCCTGAAGTTGATTACAATCGTGGAAAGCTCGATATTTACATGAGACAATATCCTAGCATCGAGATCACTCCACCGCAAATTGATTTCAAAACATAAAGCGTTATAATCAAGCTATAGATTGCTTCTATAGCTTTTTTTATGAGCAGAACAACCTTTAAGGAGAGATAGGATTCATGATGGTTCATACATTATTTTTTGGCGAGCTACAGGTGGAGGACGCTAACGTCATTACGTTTGCGCAGGGCATTCCGGGGTTTGAAGACCTGACAACATTTACGCTGGTCCAACCTGATAACAGTGTTCCGTTTTCATACATGCAGTCTATTCAGGATGGAGAACTTGCATTTCTAGTTACAGACCCTTTTCTCTTTTTTAAGGACTATGACTTCAGCCTCCCCGATGCAGCACTTCAAGAGCTCAAGATTGCACAAAGAGAAGATGTGCAGGTTTGGTCGGTCGTAACCGTAAATGACGATTATTCCAAGATTACAGTCAACCTATTGGCACCGATTATTTTGAACCTTACATCGAAATTAGCTAAACAAATCATCTTGCATGATTCGGGTTACCATGTAAAGCATGAGCTAATCTTGAGTGAGCTTGATGAATCGACACATGTGAAGGGGTGAGGAGCATGCTTGTATTAGCAAGGAAAAAAGGCGAATCTATTATGCTCGGGGATCAAATTGAGGTCGTCATTCTCGGCACAGAGGGAGATACAGTCCGTGTTGGAATCAAAGCTCCCAAGCAAGTGGAGGTTTATCGCAAGGAGATCTATCAACAGATTGAGGAGTCGAATAAAGAGGCATTTACTCATAAGGTCAGTCCTATGAATTTGAACAAGTTAATGAATAAGTCTAAATAAATGATAAATGTCGGCAAAAGTCGGCATTTTTTTATTATTGCTATAAACTTTCAGAATGGTCCTACCGATATACAAATTAACGGCAATAAGTAGGGCGGCCGACCTACTAAACGCCTAATTAACATCCACATGGACGTGGATGAACCGAACCTTCAGGAGGAAGAACACGATGAGAATTAATCACAACCTCGCGGCAGCGAACACGCACCGCCAATTAACGAGCAACACAGCAGCAGCAAGCAAATCACTTGAGAAATTGTCTTCCGGTCTTCGTATCAACCGTGCCGGCGATGACGCTGCAGGTCTTGCAATCTCCGAGAAAATGAGAGCGCAAATCCGCGGTCTTGATATGGCTTCCAAAAATGCTCAAGATGGTATCTCCTTGATCCAAACAGCTGAGGGTGCGCTTAACGAAACTCACTCGATCCTTCAGCGTATGCGCGAGCTGGCTGACCAATCCGCAAACGGAACAAACACAACTGAAGATCGCAAAAACATTCAAGATGAAGTAAACCAATTGAAATCCGAGATCGACCGTATTGGTAACACAACTGAGTTCAATACTCAGAAATTGCTAAACGGCGCTTTAAACGGTGCTGCTGGCGACTCTTCAGTTAACGTAAGCAGCGCAGCAGTATTCAAAGGAACAAAAGGTAATTTGACTGGTGTTAGCGTATCAGCTGTGGATGCTTCCACTGGTAACGTCAAATACGATCAAACAGACGCGCTAATCGTTGATGGCAAGAAAATTGATGTCGCTTGGAATAAATATTTGAGCGCTGATGATAAAGCAGTTCTGGAACATGATTGGTCTGGTACTAACATGACTTCTACAGAAAGTCATAAGGTTCGTGACATTCTGGAAAAAGTCATCAACCAAGCAATTGACGATTCCGGAACAGGCGCTGGGCATGTTAATATTACAGATGCAACTGCAGGTACATTTAAAATTGAAAGCAGCACAAAAGGTACGGCTTCCAAAGTTGAATTGTACCTTGGAGACGCTAGTGCTTCTACAAATGCTAAATTGTCTGACGGTGTAACTGATGCGGCTGGTTCTAAGTCTGTATTTGATACATTCCTGGGAGCAACTGCAGAACTAGTAGGTGCTGCAACTCAAACAGATGGCGACTGGCAGACAGTTAACGCTACAACCGCTGCTCAAACATTTACTATGACTTATAACGGTCAACAAATGCAAGTAACAATGTCTGCTGTTGCAGCGGGTTCAAGCTTGGATACATTAGCTACAGCGTTCCAAACACGTATGAATGCAGAAATCACAACATGGAATACAAATGCAGGTAAGTCCCAAGGAGACGAAGGCTTCCTTGAAGATATCATTGTAAAAACAACATCTGATGGTCGTCTGACTTTCCAAGCTCCAAGTGGTGATCTGCAGCTATCCGAAGAAGAGAACCAAACCGTTCTGGATGACCAAGGCTTGAGCAATGCTTCACGTGAAGCTGCTGGTGCTGGTGCGATTTCTTTCCAAATTGGTGCTAATAAAGGACAAACGATCGCTCTGGGTATTTCCGATATGAGGGCTTCCGCTCTAGGTATTTCCGGAGTTGACGTATCTTCTGCTTCCGGTGCGGCTGCAGCCATCACTTCTTTGGACAAAGCTATTACGAGCGTTTCTTCTGAGCGTTCCAAAATGGGTGCTGTGCAAAACCGTCTGGAGCACACAATCAACAACTTGCAAACTTCTTCCGAGAACTTGACAGCTGCTGAATCCCGTATTCGTGACGTGGATATGGCGAAAGAAATGATGGACTTTACTAAGAACAACATCCTTTCCCAAGCTGCACAAGCAATGTTGGCACAAGCGAACCAACAGCCACAAGGCGTTCTGCAATTGCTTCGTTAATTTATTGCTACAAAAGAGACTTTGGCTCGTCCAAAGTCTCTTTTTTTATTGCAAAATCGACAAAATAACTATAATACAAAACGTGCCTTCAGCCGATATATGTAATATACATATTTCGGTTGGAGGTTCTTGTTATGAGCGTCAATTTTCCTGTTGGTGGAATAGGAGCCTCTTCTGGGGCAGAACTACCTGCTGTGGAGCCTACTGTAAAGTCAAAGAGCATAGAAGATGCAGGAGTAAATGCTGCGTCACTTGTGTCTCCCTACATCACGAACACGCATGAGCTTAGAGTTGCAGAAATTCAGGGAGAGAAAGTAACGGTTAGTGATGAGCAGCTCGTTAAAGCGATCGAAAATGCCATTAAAGCCATGCAGGGTAGAACGACATCACTAGAGTTCTCTGTTCACCAAAAAACTAAGCTAATCTCCGTCAAGGTCGTAGATACAAATACAGGAGAAACGATACGGGAAATTCCACCAGAAAAAAGCTTGGATTTTGTTGCTAAGCTGTGGGAAATGGCAGGAATTATTATTGATGAACGGAGATAAACTTATCCGTTATGTTGAATGAGGAGGTCACAGGCAATGGTAACTCGATTAAACGGCTTTTCGGGTTCGGGAATCGATATTGATGATACGGTTAGTAAGTTAATGAAGGCTGCGAGAATGCCACAGAATAAATTAAAGCAGAATAAGCAGACGCTGGAATGGCAGCGTGATGATTACCGTGCTATGAACTCTAAAATCATGGAATTTCGGAACATAGCATTTAATATGAAATTACAGTCAGCCTACCAAACGAAGAAGTCATCCTCATCGGATGATAGTATAGTTTCTGCTACATCATCTTCCAATGCTGCCGAGGGGATTTATACACTGAAAGTGAACAAGCTTGCGTCTGGAGCTAAGGTGACCTCGGATGTATTAGCTCTTGCAACGAGTAATTCTTCGACACTAGAAGACTTAGGATTATCCAGCTCTTCGACACTGACCGTTGGCGGTCAAAAAGGGACGATTACCTTAAATGTCGAGAAGGCAGATACGATTGCTAGTTTAGTTTCACGAATAAATAGTAAAACGAGTGTTACTGGTGTTGGTGTTAACTATGATAGCACGATGAAGCGATTGTTTTTCGTATCGTCAGGTACGGGGCAGTCTGCTGAGGTTAATTTGCAAATGGAATCCTCTAATGGTACTACCAATCTGCTGAAGGATGTACTGGGTATTTCTTCTGCAGCAATCTCGGGTACTACAGGACAAACCTACAAGGGAACGAATACATTTAGCGCTGGGACGACTACGATCGTAGATAGTACTATTACCTCGGCGCAAACACTGCGTGTAAGCGCAGGGGGGAAAACAGTCGATGTGACCGTAAGCAGCTCAAGTGCAATCGGAAATGTCATCGATGCAATTAACAGCTCTGATGTTGGGAAGCTTGGCATATCTGCCTATATAACAAGTGATAACAAGCTTGCTTTCTTTGCTCCAGGGGGAGAAGCGATTACTTTATCAGATCAAACTGCAGATGGAACGGATATTACGACTAATTTTGCTTTAAGTGCACCGACGTCAACGAGTTATTCCCAGCTTGGTGTAAAGGGTACTCAAGCCGATGTTGAGTTTAATGGTGTTTCCGCCAAATATGACTCCAATACATTTTCCATTAATGGCATGACGTTTACGGCAAAGAAAGAGCAAGCACCGACTGATTCAGCAGTTAGTATTACAACGACACGAGATGTCGATGGCGTGTACAATTCGATTAAGACACTTGTTGATAAATACAATGAATTGATTACGACGGTTAATACCAAAGTTTCTGAGAAGAAGTACAAGGATTTCTCTCCTTTAACAGATGAACAGCGAGAAGGAATGAAAGATGATCAAATTAAAGCTTGGGAAGAGAAAGCGAAGAGCGGCTTACTGCGCAATGATGATTTGCTTTCAAGCGGCTTAACAAACTTTAGGACTTCTTTTTCCGCTATAGTAACCGGATTACCGACAGGAGATTATAAAACCCTATCAGAAATTGGCATCTCAACAAGCCTGATTGCCGGAAATTCTATTTCAGGTAGTTACTCGGAAAACGGTAAAATTTATATTAACGATGCAAAGCTTAAAGCAGCAATCGCGGAAAACCCTGATGAAGTCATGGCGCTTTTTATTACAAATGATGGAGATAAAGATTCGGATGCAGGTGACGGCTTAGCGACGAAATTATATGATAAAGCCACACGGTTAATTTCTAACCTTACAAAAAAGGCCGGGGCTACTTCAAGTGTCGATTCTAATTATTTAATCGGCAAATCGATTAATTCGATTAACACTAATATTGATAAGCTAACAGCTAAGCTGGATGCGCTCGAAACCCGATATTATAATCAATTTACAGCAATGGAAAAGTATATTACACAAATGCAGGCGCAGAGTGCACAGCTTAGTCAGCAAATGGGCGGCTAATTCAATAGGACTACATATTTAGGGGGAACATCTATGAGTTATCCGCAGCGGAATAAATACTTGGAGTCTTCCGTTCAGACTGCGACTCCAGCACAGTTGTTAATTATGCTTTGTGATGGTGGCATTCGGTTTTGCAGAATGGGCATCGAGGCATTAAAGGCTAGTAACTTCCAAGAAGCCAATACGAACCTAGTAAAGGTGCAAGATATCATTAGCGAATTCTCGATTACGCTTGATCGTTCCATTCCAATAGCAAATGATCTGCTCAAGCTGTATGAATATTTTACACGCCGTCTTGTTGAAGCGAATATGAAGAAAGAGGTAGAGCCAGCAGAAGAGGTATTGGGTTATCTGATGCAGTTAAAGGAAACATGGATGCAAGCTGCAAAGCTTGCGCAATCAACGGTATCGCCAGTAGCATCCGGTGTCAGCCATGGATGATTTACTCGTTCAATTAGAAATACATACGCAGCAGGGGCTATCCGCACTTTCCAATATGGACACTGAACAAATTTCCGAATATATGGAACGACGGAGTCAGATCATGAAATTACTGCTGCATGCTTCACCTACGCTACAACAGAAGAGGGAATACAAGAATCGGGTCAAAATGGTTTTAAGTCATGATACGATTTTTATCCGTAAATTAGAGCAGTTAAGGGATGAAGCTAGCCTTCAGATTTCGAAGATAGAGACTGGAAAGACGCAACGCATGTCATACGACAAAGCTTACACAGGAGAAAGCTACTTTTTTGATCTCAAGAAATAACGCAATAATAGAGACATAACAACAAGAATAGCCGCATTTAACCCAAATGAAAAGGCAAGTCATGGGAAACCATGATACGCAAAGCCAAGGGCCTGAACCTCGTTCTAAGTATGAGGATGGCAGCCGGTTGCCACAAGGAGTCATAGCGGTAAAACTATGAACCTTGCAAAGGTTCTTTTTTATTGCGCATAAAATACTATACCGTTGAAAGGCTGGTCAAAACGATGTCGAACAGAATGCATAGTAGATTGTCAGCAATAATGTCATTTCTTTTTCTATTGCAATTACTTTTCCCTGCAGCAAGCGTATTTGCAACAAGCAGTTCCATTTTGCCACCTAGTAATGTTACCTATCAGGCTCTGAGCGCTGATGATATTAAACTAAGCTGGGACCCTGTGTTTGGTGCGAATGGGTATAAGATCTATGAAATTACAGATGGCCAGCTTCTACTGACTGGCACAGTAACCAATGCTACATATACGAAAAATAATCTAGCCGAAGGTTCTTATCGGTATGTCGTATCTACCTTAAGTGCTGAAGGGGAATCCGGTCCAAGCGCCCCGATCACCGTCACCATTGACTACCCAGACATGTTGCCACCATCGACGCTAAACGCTTCGATTCAAAATGGTAACGATATCGTAATTAGCTGGGGTTCTGCTCAAAATGCTCAATCTTATAATCTTTATAAGATTGATGTGAATGGAGTAGCGACGTTATTAAAATCCGGGATAGATAGGACGTTTACGATAACCCGGGCACCCGAAGGTACCTATAAATTTGCTGTAACATCTGTACATACAGTATACGGTGAATCAGCCCAATCGACGATTAAACAGATTGATCTGGTATACCCAATAATGACTGCACCCAATAATTTCACTGCTTCAGTAACCAACCTCACTGATGTGAATTTAAGCTGGGATCCAGTATCGAATGCAATGAGTTATAAGATCTACCAAATCACTGACGGTAATCCAGTTCTTAAGAGTACGGTCAGTGGAACAACTGTAAAATATAGCAATGTACTGGCAGGAGATTATAGCTATGAAGTTCACTCCTACAGTGATCGCTTCGGAGAATCGTCCACAGGCAGCAGCGTTAGCATAACGGTTGGTGTTGTAACGATGCTTCCACCAAGCAATTTTGCACATAAGATTCAAAATGGCAATGATATTATTCTAACTTGGACATCAGCAGCTAATGCAAATTCTTACAAAATCTATCAAATTATTGATGGACAACGGGTTTTAAAGAGTACAGTAACAGGGACAACCGTTACTTATTCAAATATGCCAGCAGGCAACTATACCTATGAAATTCATTCCGTATCTACCCGATTTGGGGAATCGGCAGATGGCAGTCAAGATTCATTTACACTAGATCCTATAGCCATAGTGAGCCCAAGTAGCCTTTCTTATCAGCTTCAAAACATTAATGACATTATCTTAACATGGGATAGTGCTGTTTATGCGGATAGCTATAATGTCTATCAAGTTATTGATGGAGTGCCTGTTCTAAAAAGCACAGTTACAGGAACGACGGTAACCTTCACCAAGATGCCTGGCGGTGATTACAGTTATATTGTGAAATCTATATCCAGCCGTTTTGGTGAATCCACTGAAGGCAGCACGATTTCATTTCATCTCGAAAGTGTAACGATGTTCTCACCTAGCAATGTTACTTATCAGCTTCAGAATGGTAATGACATTGTTTTATCTTGGCCGTCTGCTGCCAATGCAAACAGCTATAAAGTCTACCAAATTGTAAATGGACAGCGAGTTTTAAAGAGTTCGATACCGGGTAAAACAGTAACCTACACCAATATGCCAGTTGGTGACTACTCCTATGAGGTTCATTCCTTTTCAACTAGATTTGGTGAGTCTGCAGACGGCAGTCAAGTATCCTTTACGTTAAGTCCAATATCTATGCAGCCGCCTGGTAATCTAACATATACGATTCAAAATCTTAACGATATCGTTTTATCATGGGATTCTGCTAATTTAGCAGATAGTTATAAGGTGTATCAAATCGTAGACGGAACTCGTGTTTTAAATAGTACGGTGACAGACAAAACTGTAACTTTTACTAGGTTGCCTGCAGGGAATTACACCTATGAGGTTCACGCTGTATCTAGTCGATTTGGTGAATCGGTCGAAGGCAGTCAGCTATCCGTAACTCTGGAGGCAGTCATCATGAATGCACCAGCCAACTTTTCATATACAATAAACGATGTCAACACGGTTGTATTAAAGTGGGATGCTGCGCCGAATGCGACAGGTTATAAAGTTTACCAGATTAGCGGTGGACAAGAGGTTCTGAAAAGTTCTTTAACAGGAACATCAGTTAGCTACAGTGATTTGCCCGCTGGTAGTTATCAATATAAGGTTTACGCAGTATCGAATCGTTTCGGAACTTCACCAATGGGTACATCTCTCACTTTGGAAGTAGTATTTCCAACGATGCAGCCACCAACCAATTTTACAAGTACGATCACGACTCCTTCTAGTGTTACACTTAGCTGGACAGCGGTAGATTACGCGACAAGCTATAAAGTGTACCAAATTGTTGGTGGTAATAAAGTCCTAAAAAGCACAGTGACTGGAACTTCTGTTTCGTATACAAGCTTACCACCAGGTGAGTATAGCTACGTGGTTCATTCGAGTTCAAGTCGCTTTGGGGACTCTGCCGAAGGCAGTCAGCTTTCATTGACTTTGGATGGTGTAACGATGCAGGCCCCAACAAACGTAACGTCCACGATAACAATCGTTACAGATGTTACGCTAAAGTGGACAGTAGCCACTAATGCTACAAAATATAAAATATATGAAGTGGTCGATGGCCAAAAAGTACTAAAAAACACAGTGTCCAGCGCAACTGCTTCGTTCACCGGATTATCAGCTGGTGACCATAATTTTATGATCCACTCGTTCTCGACACTCTACGGAGAGTCTGCAGAAGGGGCTGCAATTACCGTATCTATCGTATACCCAGTCATTACGCCTCCTAGTAATTTGGTTTATAAAATTCAAAAGGGCAATGATATCGTGCTAACTTGGGGTACGGCTTCTAATGCAGACAGCTATAATATCTATGAGCTTATTAATAACCAAAAGGTATTGCTTAAGTCAGGTTTGTTCTTAACGACAACACTAACGAATGTTGCCGAAGGTATGCATACCTATATCGTTCAAACGGTAAATAACCGATTTGGCGAATCACAAGAGGGAAGCTTAATTACAGTTCCATTGCAGTATCCAAATATGGAAGCACCAGGAAACTTAACAACTAGCCTGGCTAATGGTAATGATCTTACCTTGCAATGGAATACAGTACCTTATGCAACAGCTTACAAAGTATATCAAATCATTAATGGTCAGAAAGTGTTAAAAAGTACGGTTACAAATACGACTGTCACTTACCCGAACACAGCTGCAGGGGCGCTCATCTTTGAGGTTTATTCATACAGTGATCGATTCGGTGAATCAGCCGCAGGTAGTCAAGTATCACTCACTCTGGACTATCAAGAAATGCTAGCACCGGTAAACTTGATTTATAGCATTTCAAATGGTAATAATATTTCATTAAAGTGGGATGCTGTTTCCTATTCAACAAGTTATAAAGTTTACCAAGTTATCGATGGTCAAAAAGTATTAAAAAGAACCGTGACCGATCCAAACACATTGTTCAGCAACATGCCTGAAGGTCCATATACGTATGTGGTCCACTCATACAGTGATCGATTTGGTGAATCGAAAGTAGGCAGCCAGGTTGACTTTAATTTAATTTTCCCTGTAATGCAGTCCCCAATCAATCTGGTGCAGAGTATAACCAACTTCGTTGATATTAACCTAAGCTGGAAATCAAGCACTTATGCAAACTCTTATAATGTTTATCGGGTTATCGATAATCAGAAAGTGTTGTTAACAACAACGACGAGTACATCAACAATTCTTAACAATATGCCACAAGGTAATTATACAATTGAGGTTCACTCATATAGTAATCGCTTTGGTGAATCACCAGATGGCAGCAAAATTAATTTTGATCTGATATATCCGGTTATGCAGGCCCCTACTAATTTAACCTACAGCATTACTAAGGGTAATGATATTGTATTGAAATGGGATGCTGTAACTTATGCTGGTTCATACAAAATTTATAAGGTTCAAGACGGCCAAAAAACGCTCGTTAAATCTGTAACAGGAATAAGCGGAACGTTTATTAATATGCCTGAAGGCCCTTATCAATATGAGGTAAATTCCGTCAACGATACGTTTGGTGAATCGCCTAAATCGGCAGCCATTCAATTCAATCTCGTATGGCCTATTGTTCAACCACCAGTTTTGAAAGACACAGTTTATAATGCTAACAACGTAACATTAACCTGGAATGCAGTAACATGGGCAAATGAATACCGCGTGTATCACGTATTAGGTGAAACACGAGAACTCCTGTATAAAGGCACGGATTTAACGTATCCAATTTACAACTTGACTCAAGATGCTCATAGCTATGAAGTAACCGCGTTTAGCACTCGTTTTGGGGAATCTGCCGCTTCTAATCGAGTAACCGAGTCTATCGTTTATCCGACTATGCAGCCTCCAGTTGCAGCCTTGAATCTAGTAACTGCAACAAGTGCGCGGATAACATGGAATTTCATCACTTATGCAAATGGATATAACGTTTATGAAATTATTGATGGTAAACCGGTGCTCTTAATTAATAATCTAAACAACCTGTCTTATACGGTTTCAAACTTGTCGAATGCAGACCATAAATACTATGTCACTTCGTTGAGTAATTCATTTGGTGAATCGACACCTTCCAACACGGTTGTTGCTAAGTTGATCTTGGATACAGTACCTCCAGTTACAACAGCTCAGGCATCAACGGATTGGTCGAATCAGAGTCAACAGGTTAGCTTAACTGCTACGGATAATGATTCAGGTGTCTACAAAACGTATTACTCAATTGATGATCAAGTTTTTATAGAAGGTACTTCTATTCTTGTAGCGGATGATGGTACTCATAAAATTACCTTCTATTCGGTAGATAAAGCGGGCAATATAGAAACGGCTAAAAGTATTTGGGTAAAGGTTGATAAAACGAAGCCAGTCACTCGCTCTAATGCACCAACCGAATGGTCGAAGGAAGCTGTGGCAGTTAAGCTAATAGCGACCGACTCAGGTAGCGGTGTAGCAAAAACATTCTACGCTGTCAACGGAACTGACTTTGTCGAAGGGACATCTTTTGTAGTCGATAAAGAGGGAGTGAACCAAATCTCTTTCTACTCTGTAGATGCTGTAGGTAACGTAGAGTCGGCAAAAACGGCAGAAGTTAAGATTGATAGAAACAGCACCGATTACAAGCTCTGTTGCTCCAACTGAGTGGTCCGAGGCGAATGCTACCGTTAAACTCACAGCAACAGATACTGGCAGCGGAGTGGCACATACATTCTACAGTCTAGACGGGACGAATTATGTAGAAGGAACGACTATTGATGTAAACAAAAATGGTGCAAACCATATCTACTTCTACTCGGTGGATAAAGCGGGTAACGTAGAAGCTGTACAAACAATTGAAGTAAAAATGGACAAAACACCGCCAGTCACTCGCTCTAATGCACCTGCCGAATGGTCCAAGGAAAATGTGACTGTAGAGCTAACAGCGACAGATGTAGGAAGCGGCGTAGCACACACATATTATGCCGTTAATGGAGCAGACTTTGTGGAAGGCACATCCTTTTTGGTCGATAAAGAAGGAGTGAACCAAATCTCCTTCTACTCTGTAGATATCGCAGGAAATGTAGAGGAAGTCAAATCGGCAGCAGTCAAAATTGATAGAACACCACCAGTAACGGTGACTAACACGCCTTCGGAATGGTCGAAGGAAAGAGTGACTGTTGATTTATTAGCGACAGACACAGGAAGTGGCGTAGCACACACATACTATGCGGTGAATGGAGCAGACTTTACCGAAGGTACAACTCTCGTGGTTGACAAAGACGGAGTGAACCAAATTTCCTTCTACTCTGTGGATTTCGCGGGCAATGTAGAAGAACTCAAAACGAAAGAAGTCAAAATTGATAAAACACCACCAGTAACGGTTTCAAATGCGCCAACGAAATGGTCGAAGGAAGCTGTGAATGTTGAGTTAACAGCGACAGACATAGGAACCGGCGTAGCACACACATATTATGCCGTTAATGGAGCAGACTTTGTCGAAGGCACATCCTTTTTGGTCGATAAAGAAGGAGTGAACCAAATCTCCTTCTACTCTGTAGATATCGCAGGAAATGTAGAGGAAGTCAAATCGGCAGCAGTCAAAATTGATAGAACACCACCAGTAACGGTGACTAACACGCCTTCGGAATGGTCGAAGGAAAGAGTGACTGTTGATTTATTAGCGACAGACACAGGAAGTGGCGTAGCACACACATACTATGCGGTGAATGGAGCAGACTTTACCGAAGGTACAACTCTCGTGGTTGACAAAGACGGAGTGAACCAAATTTCCTTCTACTCTGTGGATTTCGCGGGCAATGTAGAAGAACTCAAAACGAAAGAAGTCAAAATTGATAAAACACCACCAGTAACGGTTTCAAATGCGCCAACGAAATGGTCGAAGGAAGCTGTGAATGTTGAGTTAACAGCGACAGACATAGGAAGCGGTGTAGCACACACATACTATGCGGTGAATGAAGCAGACTTCATCGAAGGGACATCCTTTGTGGTGGATAAAGAAGGAGTAAACCAAATCTCTTTCTACTCCGTTGATTTCGCAGGCAATGTAGAGGCAGTGAAAACGGCAGAAATCAAAATTGATAAAACACCACCAGTAACGATTTCAAATGCACCAACGGAATGGTCCAAGGATAAAGTAACTATTAAGCTAACAGCGACGGACACAGGAAGTGGTGTGGCAAAGACATTCTATGCCATTAACGGAGCAGACTATGTTGAAGGAACATCTTTCGTAGTAGATAAAGTGGGAATCAATAAAATTTCCTTCTACTCCGTAGATAAAGCGGGTAACAAAGAGGCTGTTCAAACTGCAGAAGTAAAGATTGATAACACAGCACCAGTTGTTACAATGGATTTAGGCAACGAGCATAAATTAGGAGCATCGCTACCGCTAATCTATCTTGCAAAAGATGAACAATCAGGTATTGCTTTCGAGAAAATGGTTGTGAAAGGCCCTGATCAAGCTGAATTGATTATGCCTAATGGTGCAAACCTCCAACTAGTAAACCCTGGAACCTACACAATCACTGTTACCGTGACTAACAAAGCTGGATTAAGTACAACCATTGAAAGAAAGTTTGTCGTTTATGTACCGGCAACAATCGAGGTTACGCCAAAGGTTATTAAAGGAAATAGCGGCGTATTTACGGTTCGTGTTGAAATGCCGAATGGTTATAAAGCTGGAACAAGCAGCCAAGGTTTCGATTTGAACACAGCTACAATTAATGGTGTAAAAGCACTCACAAGCAACAACGGATATTACAACCAAGCGAAGCAAGGACAGTTCAAATTTGAACGCTCCGATTTCAATTGGACAACCACTAGTGTTACCCTAGAGTTCCGTTGTTACATGGACGGATACCTGTTTATTGGTCAAAAAACAGTGGAAGTGCAAAAGTAGTGAGACCATAAAATGAGTTCAGAGTAAAATCTAAAAGCAATCTAAACACAGTTCACAGCTGGTTTGGATTGCTTTTTTTTCGATGATCAATAACCTCGATTAATCATGTGCACAACTCATCTAAAACGAACCCACTGCCGATAGAAGCCTCTACAACACCCTGTGGACAATGTGCATAAAGTTGTGAATAACTTTGTTAATAATGTGTAAAAAAGCCCGTCACGACAAGATTCTACAAAATCCGCACTTATCCACCACTTGTATATACGTGAATTTTCTAAATATTCATTTTATTAAAAGTTAGAAATTGACAGGACAAATAGATCGGTGGTATAGTCAAAAAGAAAGGGCTTACATTTTTTTACTGACTCATTTTATATTTTTTAAAACGAAAGGATTGTGTACGTTATGCAAGGTAAAGTGAAATGGTTTAACGCAGAAAAAGGATATGGTTTCATCGAGCGTGAAGATGGTGGGGATGTGTTCGTACATTTCTCAGCAATTCAATCCGAAGGTTTCAAAACGCTGGACGAAGGTCAAGCTGTTGAATTTGACATCGTTGAAGGCGCACGCGGACCTCAAGCGGCTAACGTTAGCAGACTATAATCATCGGGCACAGCCTGTGCCGATCGCATACACCTAGCAAGAGGCACCCTGGGAAATATTCTGGGGTGTTTTTTTGTATAAATTTTTAAGATCGGTATTTAAAGGAATTATGAAGATGAGGTGGAATGTAGTATAATGTAAGAAGGAAGGGAGATGTTTAACTATGGATATTAGCATTCGCGGAGAACACCTTGAAGTTACTGAAGCCCTCGGAGATTACGTCGAGAAGAAATTGAATCGACTTGAGAGGTACTTTGAAACTCCCCTTACATCAGATGTACAAGTAAAGCTAAGTGTGGTTAAAGGTCTTCAAGCCATTGAGGTAAGCATTCCCCTAACAGGCGTGCTGCTAAGAGCTGAGGAACGCAACAATGACATGTACGCATCCATTGATTTGGTTGTGGACAAACTGGAGCGCCAAATTCGCAAGCACAAAACGAAAACGAACCGTAAAATTCGCCAAGACGGCGGCAAGCGCGATCTATTCAAAGTGGAAGTGGCGGCAGCAGCGTCCTATGTGGATGAGGAAGAAGACTTCGAACTCGTTCGCAACAAGCGCTTCGATCTGAAGCCGATGGATGTGGAGGAAGCAATCCTTCAAATGAATATGGTCGGTCACAACTTCTTCGTTTTCTCGAACATGGACACAGACACGGTGAACGTGGTGTACAGACGGGATGACGGCAAGTACGGTTTGATCGAACCAGCTATGTAGCCTCTACCAAATTACAAGCACTGTGAGCATATCATGACCAGGTCTAATCATAAATATTCCTATACAAAATGGTAAAATGAGCTTAATTCGATTCGTCGAATTAAGCTTTTTTTCCTTTTCAAAAAGCTGCCCCCCAAATGCAAGCATGCATGTAAGTCCTGTCGATATTTCATACTAAGAAATACAGGGTTGCATGGTAGATAAGTCCTGTTTTTATCAGATAAACAAGGAAGAGACAGGCGTTTGTTGCGACAAGACTGTCATCAGTGGTACAATTTAAGGATACGAACGCAAGGGAAAGGGGTTCACCGATGCTAGGACTAGTGAAGAAAATTTTTGGTGATTCCAATGAACGGGAGATTAAACGGATGCTCAAGGCCGTTGATTACATCAACGAGCTCGAAGCTGGCATTAAGCCGCTGTCCGATGACGAGTTAAGAGGGAAGACAACGGAGTTCAGAGAGCGCCTGGAGAAAGGTGAGGAAATCGATGATTTGCTGCCTGAGGCGTTTGCTGTTGTTCGAGAAGCAGCATGGCGTGTGCTCGGCAAGCGTCACTATGATGTTCAACTCATCGGGGGTATGGTGCTGCACGAAGGCCGTATCGCGGAGATGCGCACAGGGGAAGGGAAAACGCTAGTTGGGACGCTTCCTGTTTATTTGAACGCTTTGCTTGGTAAAGGCGTGCATGTGGTTACCGTAAATGATTACTTGGCACAGCGGGATAGTGCCGAGATGGGTCAAATTTATCAATTCCTCGGCCTAACGGTTGGGGTAAACTTACACGATTTGTCTCACGAAGAGAAGCAAGCGGCTTACGCTTGTGATATTACATATGGAACGAATAATGAATACGGCTTTGACTATCTGCGTGACAACATGGTGCTATACAAAGAGCAGATGGTTCAACGTCCGCTGTACTATGCCGTAATCGATGAGGTTGACTCCATTCTAGTCGATGAGGCCAGAACGCCTTTGATTATTTCTGGACAAGCTGCCAAGTCTACCGATATGTATTTCACGGCTGACCGTTTTGTGTCGAAGCTGACAGAGGAAGAAGATTACACGATTGATATCAAAGTCCGCGCAGTTGCGTTGACGGAAGAAGGAGTGGCGAAGGCGGAGCGAGCTTTCGGCATCGAGAATTTATTTGATCATCAGAATGTCAATATCAACCACCACATCACACAAGCGCTCAAAGCGCGTTTCATCATGAAACGTGACGTGGACTACGTTGTTCAAGAAGAAGAAGTCATGATCGTTGACGAATTTACGGGTCGTATCATGACAGGCCGTCGTTATAGTGATGGGCTGCATCAAGCGATTGAGGCCAAAGAGCAATTGAAAGTTCAGAATGAGAGCATGACACTCGCAACGATTACGTTCCAGAACTATTTCCGGATGTACCGCAAGCTGGCGGGGATGACGGGGACGGCGAAGACGGAAGAAGAAGAGTTGAAGAAAATCTACGGTCTGGATGTTATTATCGTCCCGACGAACCGTCCAATGATTCGTAAGGATCTGCCGGATGTTGTGTATAAATCGGAAAATGGTAAATTCAGAGCCGTTGTTGAGCAAATTGTGGAGCGCCACAAGTTAAATCAACCCGTGCTTGTTGGTACGGTATCGATCGAGAATTCCGAGCGCCTGTCTGAGATGCTGAAGAAAAAAGGCATTCAACACAAGGTTCTTAATGCTAAGTACCATGCGGAAGAAGCGGAAATCGTTTCTCGTGCGGGACAGCCGGGGGCCGTTACGATCGCAACGAATATGGCGGGTCGTGGTACGGACATTATGTTGGGTGAAGGCGTACACGATATTGGCGGCTTGCATATCATAGGTACAGAACGTCATGAGAGCAGACGGATCGATAACCAGCTCCGCGGTCGTGCGGGTCGTCAAGGGGATCCAGGTTCCTCCCAGTTCTACCTCTCCCTAGAGGATGAATTGATGAAACGTTTTGGCGCTGAAAATATTATGGCCATGATGGATCGTCTCGGAATGGAAGAAGATCAGCCGATCGAGAGTAAATTGATCTCGCGTGCGGTTGAATCTGCCCAGAAGCGTGTTGAGGGTAACAACTTTGACGTGCGTAAAGTGGTCCTGCAATATGACGATGTTATGAATCAACAACGTGAAATTATTTATAAACAGCGCCGTGAGCTGCTGGAGTCTGAGAATATCCGCGAAGTCATCGAGGGTATGATCGCAGCAGTGGTGGAGCGCGTTGTGAAAGTACACTGTCCGGAAGAGCAAATTCCAGAAGAGTGGGAACTGCTTGAAGTTGCGAATTTCGTCAACAACAATTTGCTGCATGACGACGCTCAGATCTCTGAGCAAGATATCTGGGGCAAAGAGCAAGACGAGATCATTGAGCACATTAATGCGCTTGTGAGGAAGCGTTACGATGAGCGTGAAGCGGAAATTAGTCCAGAATTCATGCGTGAATTTGAGAAGGTTGTTGCGCTTCGCGCCGTAGATAGCAAATGGATGGATCATATCGATGCGATGGATCAATTGCGTCAAGGTATCCACCTTCGCGCTTACGGCGGTACAGATCCACTTCGTGAGTACCAATTCGAAGGCTTCGAGATGTTCCAAGAAATGATCGAAAGCATTCGTGAAGAAGTGGCAATGTATGTCATGAAAGCACACGTACAGAGCAATCTGGAGCGCCAAGCGGTAGCTGAGGGTCAAGCGGTCGATACGAAAAACGAAGCGGGCGGCAAGAAACCACTTGTGCGCAGCGATGAGCAGCGCATTGGACGCAACGACGCATGCCCTTGCGGCAGCGGGAAGAAGTTCAAGCAGTGCCATGGACAAGGGATGTAAGCCTTTTGTAAGCAAAGCAACCTGAGTCTACCTGCAAGCCTGCAAGATGAATAAATGAGGTGTAAGACATGCTGGAACCAGAAGTAAAACAAGACCTAAGAGAAACAGCGAAGCGACTAACCGAATTACGGGGGTCTCTTTGACTTAGATCATAAGCTAGAAGCAATTGCAGATTTTGAGGAAAAAATGGGCGCACCGGACTTCTGGGACGATAACGAACGTGCCCAGAAGACCATCGCGGACCTCAACGCCATCAAGAGTGTCGTTGAGCAGTTCCAGGGCTTCTCGAACGAGTTTGATGACTTGCAGGTCATGGTGGAGCTCGAGGAGGAGGAAAGCGATGCGGGTCTCGTGAAAGACATCGAGACTGGCATCAAAGCTTTGATCAAGAAGCTCGAATCCTTCGAGCTTGGCCTCTTGCTCAATCAGCCGTACGACAGGCTGAACGCGATCCTCGAGCTGCATCCAGGCGCTGGCGGCACCGAGTCGCAGGACTGGGCCGAGATGCTGCTGCGCATGTACCGCCGCTGGGCGGAGAAGCGGGGCTACAAAGTCGAGGTGCTCGACTATTTGCCTGGCGACGAAGCCGGCGTGAAGAGTGTCACGCTGCAGATCACTGGCTTCAACGCCTACGGCTATTTGAAGGCAGAGAAGGGCGTGCACCGGCTCGTGCGCATCTCGCCGTTCGACGCCTCTGGCCGTCGCCACACCTCCTTCGCGTCGTGTGATGTGATGCCAGAGATCGAAGACGACACCGACGTAGGCGAGATTCGCTCGGAGGATCTCAAGATCGATACGTACCGCGCAAGCGGCGCGGGCGGTCAACATATTAACACCACGGACTCGGCTGTGCGGATTACGCACATTCCGACAGGTGTGGTGGTGAGCTGTCAGCAAGAGCGCTCGCAGATCAAGAACCGCGAGAAAGCGATGAAGATGCTGCGCTCCAAGCTCTACGAGCGGAAGATCGAAGAGCAGATGAAACAGCTGGCCGAGATTCGCGGCGAGCAGTCGGATATTGCGTGGGGCAGTCAGATTCGTTCTTACGTGTTCCATCCGTACAGCATGGTGAAAGATCACCGAACGTCCGCCGAGACGGGGAACGTTGGCGCGGTCATGGACGGCGATCTCGATACGTTCATCGATGCGTATTTGCGTCATCAGATTCGGAAGCCAGAGTAACGAGCGAAGTTTATGCATGTATAGTGTAATAATCGTCGATCCTACACCTAAGGGGTGTAGGATTTTTCATTGTCATCCAAGGGGGAACATCAATGTCCAGAAGAGAACCGCGGCTGCGGATTGGAAGTCCGGCCCACACCGCCTTTGAATATGTGTTAATGCTAGTGGGCTCGCTGATCATGGCGGCTAGCTTTAATAGCTTTTTGAACCCGAACCAGATCGCTACGGGCGGCGTGTCAGGGATTTCTACCATTTTGCAGGAAGTAACGGGACTGAAACCAGCGTACACGCAGTGGGCGCTTAACATCCCAATTTTATTGCTCGCCATATGGCTAGTGGGCAAAAAATTCGGGGTTAAAGCTGTTGTCGGTTCGATCATTTTTCCGTTCTGCGTACTCGCGACTAGTCATCTCGGTGTGCCCACGCATAATCCGCTGCTAGCGGCTGTGTATGGGGGGATCGGCGTCGGTCTAGGCTTGGGAATTGTATTTAAGGGACGAGGTTCCACAGGCGGATTAGGGCTGGCAGCACAAATTTTACATAAATATTCAGGCTTAAGCTTAGGTTTTTCGGTTGCCATTTTCGATGGTGTAGTCATTATTAGCTCTGCGCTGGTGTTCACACCGGAGAATGCGCTCTATGGAATGATCGGCTTATTCGTCACCACGAAAACGATCGATATCGTGCAAATTGGCTTCAACTACGCGAAAGTAGCTTTTATTATCTCGGATCACACGGATGCCATTCGTAAAGCGATTTTGTATGACTTGGATCGAGGATTGACTGAGCTGAGCGGTGCTGGCGGGTTTACCGGGGAATCGCGGACAGTCATGATGGTCGTCGTGAAACAGAATGAAGTTAGTCGGTTGAAAACACTGGTGCAAGCGGTTGATCCGCAGGCTTTTGTCATTTTGAGCGAAACGAATGAGGTATTGGGCGAAGGCTTTAAGCGTCACGCATAAGGAAATTGTGAAAAACCATGGGGATAACGTTGCCTCGTGGTTTTTTGGTTTGTGGATAAGTTGTTGGTATTTTGTGTATAACATCTATGTTTATCCACAACATGGGAGTAAAAATGTGTACAAGATGAGTTATCTAACAGAATTTGCCTTTTTGCCTGAGAGTTTGGGATAATGGATAAGTTGGATGGATTGCAGGGATGGATCTTCACTTGTAGATACGATTTTATGCACGACAAACGTAAATTTCATGCATAATGTGTATATGACCGCTAGTAGTCAGACTATTCAGACATTGCAACAGGAAGCTGATTTCCATAAGCGAAAGCCTTGAAATGACTTGCTGTATCGTAAATTTAACCGCGCAAAAAGCGCGAAAAAATTCATTGTATTATGATGTATACGAATGTATAATAATACATATATTTTTGGAGTATCGGGAGGTCATGGGAATGAGTCAGAACATGAGAGCGGCTATTATTGGAGCTACAGGGTACGGCGGCGCGGAGTTGATCCGTCTTTTGCAGGCGCATCCGTATGTGCAGATTACGTCCGTCATTTCAACATCGAATGCGGGAGCGCCATTGGCGGAGCATTTTCCACATTTGCAGGAAGTGGTTGTGGATATTCTGGATGCGTTGGACGTTGAGCTGATTGCAGGCAAAGCGGATGTTGTGTTCTTGGCGACACCAGCAGGCGTGAGTGCGGAGCTTTCACCGAAGCTGCTTGCCGCAGGCTTGAAGGTCATAGATATTTCGGGGGATTTGAGACTGAAGTCCGCTAGCGACTATGAAAAATGGTACAAAAAACCGGCCGCGTCCGAAGAAGCTTTGGCTCGTTCGATCTATGGTCTGTCCGAAGTGTTCGGGGACGAAGTGAAGGGCAGCGATCTGATCGCGAACCCAGGCTGCTATCCGACAGCAACGTTGCTGGGTCTGATTCCTGCGGTGAAAGCGGGATGGATTGACCCATCCACAATTATTATTGATGCGAAGTCCGGTGTTTCTGGCGCAGGTCGCGGGTTAAGCTTAACCGCACACTACTCAGAAGTGAATGAGAATTTATCAGCTTACAAAATAAATAAACACCAGCACATCCCGGAAATTGAGCAAGCGCTGAGCCGTATTGCAGGCAAACCGGTTGTGACGACGTTCACGACACATCTTGTCCCTATGACACGCGGGATTATGTCCACGATGTATGCCACGGTACAAGGGGAACACTCGACGGAGGAATTCATTGAGTTGTACCGTCAGTTCTATGAAGGCCGTAAATTCGTGCGGATTCGCCAGCAAGGGAAGTACCCTGCGACGAAGGAAGTTATGGGCTCGAACTTCTGTGATATCGGTTTTGCTGTGGATGAGCGCACAGGGCGTGTAACAATTGTGTCGGTCATCGACAATGTCGTGAAGGGCGCGGCAGGTCAAGCTATTCAGAATTTAAATATTATGCAGGGCTGGGACGAAACGACAGGGTTGTTGTTCGCGCCGGTGTATCCATAACAAGAAGATAAGGATGGGTGAGAAGACAACCATGTCGGATAAAGTTAGCTTTACTGTGGTGCCAGAGGGAACGGTAACAACACCGAAAGGTTTTCGTGCAGGCGGACTGCACTGCGGATTGAAGAAGACAGAGCGCTATGATCTCGGCGCAATCCTGTGTGATGTGCCAGCGTCAGCGGCAGGCGTGTACACGCTGAACGCGTTCCAAGCGGCACCGCTGCGCGTGACGCAAGAGAGTATCGCCCACAGCGGTAAGCTGCAAGCGATGATCGTGAATAGCGGCAACGCCAACGCGTGCACGGGCCAGCAAGGCGAAGACGACGCTCGCGCGATGCGCGCGGCAAGCGCGAAGGCACTTGGCGTAGCGGAGCATCACGTAGGCGTGACGAGCACGGGCGTAATCGGCGAGCTATTGCCGATGAGCAAAGTGCTAAGCGGCATTGAGCAGCTGCCAGCGAAGGTTAAGGCAGACGGCGGCGAAGACTTCTGCCAGGCGATCCTAACGACGGATCTCGTGCAGAAGATGACGTGTGTCCGTGTTGTGGTTGGCGGCAAAGAGGTGCACATTGCCGGGGCAGCGAAAGGTTCGGGGATGATTCACCCGAACATGGCGACGATGCTCGGTTTCATGACAACCGACGTCGCGATTGAGAGCGAATACCTGCAGCTTTTGCTAAGCAGGATTACAGATAGCACGTTCAACATGATCACGGTTGACGGAGATACAAGCACCAACGACATGGTGGTGGTGATGGCGAGCGGTTTGGCTGGCGGAGACTCCTTGCATCCGGGGCACCCGGATTGGGAAGCTTTCGCAGCCGGGTTCCAATACGTCGGCGAGTACCTCGCCAAAGCGATTGCGCGCGACGGCGAAGGCGCGACGAAGCTGATCGAGACGACGGTCATCGGCGCAGAGAGCGATGATGCGGCACGGAAGATCGTGAAGTCGATCATCGGCTCAAGCCTCGTGAAGTCCGCTGTGTACGGCGCGGATGCGAACTGGGGCCGGATCATTGCGGCTGTCGGTTACTCGGGACAGCCAGTGAACGTGAACACGGTCGATATTCGCCTTGGCGATATCGCTGTGCTAGAGCAGTCGCGTCCCGTGAAGTTCGACGAGGAAGCGGCTCTAGCTTATTTGAAAACAGACACGATTCAAATTCATGTGAATTTACATATGGGCGAAGGCAAAGCAACGGGCTGGGGCTGCGACTTGACCTATGATTATGTGCGTATCAATGCGGCATATCGGACGTAAGGGGGACATTTAGCAGTGAAGAACAATTGCTTTGTGATGAAATGCGGAGGCAGCACGCTTGCGGCGCTGCCGACTAGTTTTTTTGAAGATATGCGCCAACTTCAGGAAGAGGGCATCGTCACCGTCATCGTGCATGGCGGCGGTCCTGCGATCTCGGAGACGTTAGGCAAACTCGGCATTGAGTCTGGCTTTGTGAACGGGCTGCGAGTTACGAATGAAGCGGTGCTGGATGTGGTAGAAATGGTGCTATCCGGCCAGATTAACAAGGAAATCGTGCGACGTATTCAGTTGACGGGTGCAACAGCGCTCGGATTGTCCGGTGTGGATGGACATCTAATCGAAGCGAAGCCTGTTGCGAACAGCCATGAAGTGGGTCTTGTTGGCGACGTAACGAAGGTTAACGCAGAGCTGATTCAAGGGATCGTGAGCATGGGCTACATCCCGGTTATCGCACCTGTAGGCCTTGGCGCCGATGGCGGGCAGCGCTATAACATTAACGCCGACACGGCTGCAGGCGCTGTCGCTTCCCACCTTGGCGTGGAGCAGATGATCGTTGTCACCGACGTTCCTGGCATCATGAAGGTCGTAGACGGCGAGAAGCAAGTCCTTCCAGTCGTCAGCGTAGCCGAGATTGAAGAGATGATCACCAGCGGCGACATTTACGGAGGCATGATTCCGAAGGTGCGCGCAGCGATTGCATGTATACAAGGGCAAGTACAGGAAGTTGTCATTGTGAACGGTTCGGAGCCGAACGTGTTAAGCAAAGTGCTGAAAGGCGAAGGCATCGGCACGCGTATTGTGCGGTAACCAAACAACCCATAAGTTGAGCTTACGAAGCTAGTTTTCTAACGAAAACTTTTAGGAGGTAAGGACATGACAGAACAAGGAAAAAGCTCGCTCTTTCCAACCTACAGCAGATATCCAATTACGCTAGTGAAAGGTGAAGGCAGCCGACTGTGGGATGACACAGGCAAAGAGTACATCGACATGATGAGCGGGATTGCGGTTGCTGCACTCGGACATGCGCCGAAGGAAATTAAGGAGAAGCTAATCGAGCAGTTGGATCAGCTGTGGCATGTAGGGAATCTTTTCCACATTCCGAATCAAGAGAAATTAGCTGGGTTATTGACGGCGAATAGCTGTGCGGACAATGTGTTTTTCTGCTCCACAGGTGCGGAGGCGAATGAGGGTGCGATCAAGCTAGCGCGTCGCTACTCGCAAAAGATTCTGAACAACGGTCGGTACGAGATTATTACGTTCAACATGTCCTTCCACGGACGCACGCTGGCTACATTAACTGCGACGGGTCAGGATAAAGTAAAGGAAGGCTTCCTTCCGCTGCCTGAAGGATTCGTCTACGCCAACTACAACGACATCGAATCGGTCCGCAGTCTCGTAAACGAGCGTACGTGTGCGGTAATGCTGGAATTCGTACAAGGCGAAGGCGGCGTGCTGCCAGCTGACCCTGAGTTCGTGAAACAGCTGGCTGCGTTATGCAAAGAGCACAATCTCCTTCTCATTGCGGATGAAATCCAGACGGGCGTAGGGCGTACGGGCAAGCTTTTTGCTTACGAGCATTATGGCGTAGAGCCAGATATTTTCACCTTGGCCAAAGGTCTTGGCGGCGGGTTCCCGATTGGTGCGATGCTAGGCAAAGGGTACTTGGCCGAAGCGTTCAACGCAGGCAGTCACGGTTCCACATTCGGCGGCACGCCGATTGCCACAGCAGCTGGACATGCGGCGCTTAGCACGATTATCTCGAATCAATTGCCAGAGCGCGCAGCTCAATTAGGCGAGTATACGGTGAAGAAGTTGGAGAGCGCGTTGGCGGGCAATCCGCTCGTGAAGAGTATTCGTGGCATCGGTCTTCTGATCGGGATCGAATTAACTCAGCCTGCTAGCGAGATCATCAGTGAGATTCATAAGCAAGGTGTGCTGGTCATTCCAGCAGGTCCTAACGTGATTCGTTTAGTGCCGGCGTTAACGATACCGCAAGCAGATTTGGATCAAGCGTTAGATGTGGTGTGCGGTGTCCTCTCCCAGAAGGCATCAACGATCAGCGGCGTCTAACTGAAGTTTACAGTAGAGAGGAACGGATTCTATGAATACGACAGTCCAAGAAGAACTGGCTGCCCAGTTGAAGGGCAAGGATTTTCTGGCTTTAATTGATTATACATCCGAAGAAATTGAATACTTAATTCATTACGGCATCGAACTGAAGCGCAAGCAGAAGGCGAGAGAGCCGCACCCGATTCTAGCGGGCAAAACGTTGGGGATGATTTTTGAGAAATCCTCTACGCGTACGCGGGTTTCCTTTGAAGTGGGGATGTACCAATT
Source organism: Paenibacillus sp. MBLB1832 (assembly GCF_032271945.1). Classification (NCBI taxonomy): domain Bacteria; kingdom Bacillati; phylum Bacillota; class Bacilli; order Caryophanales; family Paenibacillaceae; genus Paenibacillus; species Paenibacillus roseipurpureus. Next base: position 145,713 of record NZ_CP130319.1, read on the forward strand.
AGGCGGGCAAGCGCTGTTCCTAAGCAAAAATGACCTGCAGCTGGGCCGCGGTGAGACGGTATGGGATACCGCCCAAACGCTGTCCCGTTACCTAGACGGGATCATGATTCGGACCTACGAGCACCGCAAGGTGATCGATTTGGCGCGCGGGGCAACGGTACCTGTTATTAACGGCTTAACCGATCATGCGCACCCTTGCCAAGTCATGGCCGATTATCAGACGGTTTTGGAGAAAAAAGGCCGCCTAAGAGGCATCAAAGTCGCCTATATCGGCGATGGCAATAACATGGTGCACTCTTTGATGATGGGAGCTAGCAAGCTGGGGATGGATTTCGCAATCGCTTCGCCAGAAGGCTATGATGCCGACAAAGAAGTGATCCGTCAATCCAAGGAAAACGCGGCAGAAACAGGTGCAAGCCTGCTCGTCACGCGCGATCCGCGCGAAGCGGTTGAGAATGCCGACATCATCTACACGGATGTATGGGCGAGCATGGGTCAAGAAGCTGAGCAGCAACAGCGCGAAATCGCGTTCAAGAACTACCAAGTCAACGAAGCTTTGACGAAATATGCGAAGCCGGATTACTTGTTCATGCATTGCTTGCCTGCCCACCGCGGGGAAGAAGTGAGCGAAGGCGTCATCGACGGTAAGCATTCCATCATTTTCGATCAAGCAGAGAATCGTCTTCATGCGCAAAAGGCCATTATGGCCGCGACTATGATATAAAATTTCAAATGTGAGAGTAGAAACGGAGCGAAGAACAGACATGGCTAAGGAAAAAATCGTACTCGCGTATTCAGGCGGGTTGGATACATCAGTTATCCTCAAATGGTTAAAAGAAACGTATGACGCCGAAATCATCGCATTCACAGCGGATATCGGGCAAAAGGATGAGCTTGACGGTTTGGAAGAAAAAGCGTTGGCAACCGGCGCATCCAAAATCTACATCGACGATCTGCGCGCTGAGTTCGCGAAAGATTTCATCAACCCGATGTTCCAAGCGGCTGCGCTTTATGAAGGGCAATACCTGCTCGGCACGTCCATTGCGCGTCCTTTGATCGCTAAGCGCATGGTTGAGATCGCGCGCGCTGAAGGCGCAACAGCGATTGCTCACGGCGCTACAGGCAAAGGGAACGACCAAGTACGCTTTGAACTAACAGCAGCGGCGCTTGCGCCTGAGTTGTCCGTGATTGCGCCTTGGCGTTTGGAAGCATTCCGCGAGCAGTTCCCAGGCCGCGCAGAGATGATCGCTTACGCAGAGAAGCATAACATTCCAGTAACAGCATCCGCTGCGAAGCCGTATTCCACAGACCGCAACTTGCTGCACATCTCTTTCGAGAGCGGCATGTTGGAAGATCCTTGGTTCGATCCGTCAGCAACGTCTAACAAAGATATGTTCGTACTGAGCGTAGACCCTGAGGATGCGCCAGATCAAGCGGAATACATCGAGCTTGAGTTCGCGCAAGGCGATTGTGTTGCTATCAACGGTACGCAGCTTTCCCCGCTTGAAGTGATGGAAACGTTGAACGAAATCGGCGGCAAACACGGGATTGGCCGTGTAGACATGGTGGAGAACCGTTTCGTCGGCATGAAGAGCCGCGGCGTATATGAAACACCAGGAGGTACAATTCTTTTCACCGCTCACCGCAAAATGGAATCCCTAACGATGGACCGCGATGTGATGCATCTGCGTGATTCCTTGATCTCCAAATATGCCTCCCTTGTTTACAACGGATTCTGGTTCGCACCTGAGCGTTTGGCGATTCAAGCGCTTGTATCCGAGAGCCAAAAGAACGTATCTGGTACGGTTCGCCTGAAATTGTACAAAGGTAACGTAATTGGGGCAGGCGTGAAAAGCCCTGTATCCCTGTACAATCCAGATATCGCAACGATGGAAGCGGATCCTACGAAAGCTTACGACCAAGGCGACGCTACAGGCTTTATCCGCTTGAACGCGCTGCGCTTGAAAGTAGGCTCCGGCGTGGAGCAGAACGCGAAGAAATAAGGATTTAACACTGGCTTTCCCTCGAGGAAAGCCTTTGGGCTATTCAGAGCGGCGCGGATGTGCGCCGTACCGAGATCACGAGATTCGAGAGGAGTTATGCACGGTGTCAAAGCTTTGGGGTGGACGTTTCACGAAACAAACCGACCAACTGGTCGAAGAATATACAGCTTCCATTACGTTCGATAAAGAGCTTGCCGAGGAAGATATCGAGGGCAGCTTGGCGCACGTGACAATGCTGGGCAAATGCGGCATCTTGCCTGCGGACGATGTTGAGAAAATCAAAGACGGCTTGCTGCAAGTGCAGGGCATGATTCGCCGCGGCGAGCTGGCGTACACGATTCAGAATGAAGATATTCATATGAATATTGAGAAAACCTTGATCGACCTGATCGGTCCTGTCGGCGGCAAGCTGCACACGGGCCGCAGCCGTAACGATCAGGTGGCGACCGACATGCATCTCTACCTGCGCAAGCGCGTGGTCGAGTTCGTGGGCCTGCTCATCAAGCTGCAAGAAGCGCTGCTTGAGAAAGCCAAGGCTAATCTCGATACGATTATCCCAGGATACACGCATCTGCAGCGTGCGCAGCCGATCTTGTTCGCGCATCATCTGATGGCCTACGTCAGCATGTTCCAGCGTGACCTGGAGCGCTTGCAGGACAGCTACAAGCGCGTAGATATGCTGCCGCTCGGCGCTGGCGCGCTCGCGGGCACGACCTTCCCGATCGACCGCCATTTCGTGGCGGAGCAGCTCGGGTTCGGACGCGTGTACGAGAACTCCCTCGACGCGGTCAGCGACCGCGACTTCATTCTGGAGTTCCTCTCCAACGCGTCCATGATCATGATGCACCTTTCTCGCTTCTGCGAGGAAATGGTGCTCTGGTCTTCGACCGAGTTCGCGTTCATCGAACTCGATGATGCGTTCTGCACCGGCAGCTCGATTATGCCGCAGAAGAAGAACCCGGACGTCGCGGAGCTTGTCCGTGGTAAAACGGGCCGCGTCTATGGCAACTTGTTCGGTCTATTGACCGTACTCAAGTCGCTGCCGCTGGCGTACAACAAGGACATGCAGGAAGACAAAGAAGGCATGTTCGATACCGTTCGTACCCTGCAAGGGGCGCTGCAATTGTTTGCGCCGATGGTGTCCACAATGAAAGTGAACACAGGGCGCATGCGCCAAGCTGTGAACCAAGACTTCTCCAACGCGACGGACATCGCGGATTACCTCGTGAACAAAGGACTTCCGTTCCGCCAAGCGCACGAAGTCATCGGCAAGACGGTTCTGTATTGCATCCAGAACAACAAATATCTCCTCGATATGAACATCGAAGAGTTCAAAACATTCTCCGAGCTGTTCGAGTCCGATATTTATGCGGTGCTTCAGCCCGAGCAAGTCGTCAACGCGCGTAACGTGTACGGCGGTACGGCTTCGAACCAAGTTAGCGGCGCGATCAGCCGCGCGGAGCAAGTGCTTGCCGACTCGCAGGCATGGTTAAATGACTATTTAGAGAAAAGCAAATAAACTTCGAATATGCAAGCAAAAAGACGCTCCCAGAACCATGTATCTCGTGGATTTGGAGGCGTCTTTACTGTAATTTGGTCTAAACCTTAAACTGTTCAATCACTTGCTGCAGCTGCGCAGACATCTCGTTCAAGTTTCTCACGGATGTTGCGATTCCGTCGATGCTGGATAGCTGTGTTTCGGTCAAAGCGGATATCGTTTGTGCAGTGCCAGCGGATTGGCTAGCGGAGTTTTCCATATCGGACAAGGATTGAAGCACCTGCTGTGAAGTGGCTGCCATGAACCCGGCTTCAGATGATGCTTGCTGCACCTGTTCAAGTACTTCTTTCACAGCGCCATGGATGCTTTGGAAAGCAAAGCCAGTTTCCTGCAAGGTGCCAACGCTGGCTGCGATTTCTTCATCGCCTTTACGCATCGTCTCCACAGCTCCCTGAATGTCGCCTTGAATGCCTGAGATCAATTCCGTCACCTGTTCGGTAGATTGTTTGGAACGTTCGGCTAGCTTCTTAACTTCGCCTGCAACGACCGCAAACCCTTTGCCATGTTCTCCTGCTCGTGCCGCTTCAATCGAGGCATTCAGAGCGAGCAAATTAGTTTGCGAGGAAATGTCGGAAATGATCGAAACAATTTCGCCAATTTGCAGAGAGCGTTCACGCAGCAAATTGATGGTGCTGGACAGGTTGTCCATGGTTGAGCTTACGACTCGCATTTGTTCGTTGGTCTGCTGGATGAATGCATTACCTTTTTCCGCTTCCAGTACGGTGGTTTCTGACAAATTGAAGGCAGTTGAGGAACTGGCTGCGACCTGTTGAATGCTATTTGATAATTCCTTCATCGCTGTCGAGCTCTCGATCACACTCGCTGCATGTGTATGCGTACTTGCTGCCACAACATGCATAACGGAGGAGATATGATTGGCTGATTCCACCATGCCATTCAGTGTGAGTGCAACTTGATTAGATTCTTTGTTCAGTGCACCTGAGCTTGTATTTGCTTGGGAAACGAGTTCCCGGATATAGGATTTCATTTGATTGAAGGATGCGGCTAGCTTGCCAATTTCATCACGGTTCGTTACATTGAGATCCGTCATCACCAAATTACCGATGGCAATCTGACTGGCCTGACGCTCTACTCGAACGAGTGGCTTGGAGATATGTCTAGCGAAGAGAATCAGGACCGCTAAACCAACCACCAGACAACTGACGAAAGTAATAATAATGGTGCGCAATATATCAGCTTGTCCTGCGTTATAATCCTGTAAGTAAGAGCCAGCGGATACGATCCACCCCCACTGCGGATCCTTCTCAGCGTACGTGATTTTCATCGCTTCCTTCGTTGATCCAGGCAGAGGCCACATGTAAGTTGTGAACCCACCGCCATTTTCAGCTTTTTGAATCATCTCCTGGATAAAAAGCTGGCCATCATTCGATTTCTTATCCCAAATGTTCTGGCCTTCTAAGGAAGGATGCGCGACTTCGTTTCCTTTATTATCGAGGACAAAGAAGTATCCGTTTTTGCCTAAGTCGATCTTTGGATTGATGGGGCGTTTGCCGTCTTTTTTCGGTCCGAGCATCCAGACTTTCACTTTCTCTTGCGCTTCTTCTTTGGTCATACTCCCTGATTTGACGGAATCATCGAAGGATTGGATTAGTTGAATCGACATTTGAACAGCGTTTCTTAAGTCTTTTTCAATTAAGGTATTGGTGACTTGGGAAGAAACGTAATAGGAGATGCTGCCTAAGATAAGAATAGGAATAAGCAGTAGAAGCAGTGATGTTGTCACAATCTTCATCTGAATATTTATTTGCAATTTTTTTAACATATGGTTAATTATCCCTACTTTCTGTATAATTTTGTATGTATTCGGTTCTGTTGATGGAATTCCTCCTATTACGACAAAATACAACAGAAAATGGTAAAAAAGGCCTAATCCGCAGCGAATGCGAATTAAGCCTTTTTCCAATCAGTTAGGTTATCTGCTTTTCACTTCGATGTAACCTGTGTCGGCGCGAGCTGTCAGCTTCTTGCTGCCATTGCCAATCGTGCCTTTTGCCTCGTTATGTGACGTCTTCTGTATGGACATGCCTGGGATTTGCAGGTTGGCGCTGCCTGTATCTGTTCTCAGATCAAAGCTTGCATCCGTTGGCGGCGTGTTTAGTTCAACACGGATCGACCCTGTGTCGCTATCTAAATTGACGGAATCGCCGAGCTCGCGGAGCGAAGCGGTAATGGAGCCTGTGTCAGTTCTCAGTTTCATGTTTCCCTGACCGTCATTGAGGTGAATGCTGCCTGTGTCGGTTTGGAGACTCAATGTTTTCCCTTCGAACCGGTCAATCGTGATCGATCCCGTATCGGTACTAGCTGTTAATTTCTCAGCGTTCACATCCTTGAAGGAAATGGCACCTGTATCTGTGCTGACGGTGATGGCTTTGTACAGTTTATCGGGCAGTGCGACTTCGGTACGTAGTTTAAAGTCCTGGCCGCTGATCAACCGCTTCAGCTCGGTAAGGTCGAAGCCGATATCGATGTGGTTTTTCTTTTTCGGACATACATCGACACGCCAGCCGTTCGTCCCCTCCGTCACCGCTTCGATGGTGCAGCTCTGCACTTCCTCCTCACGAGCGGAACCTGTCACATGCACGGTAATTTCATCGGTATTGCTTGGCACAAAGGTAACGCCTGTCAGGTTGTTTTGAATCGTTAATGTATCGATCGCGGATGCGGAAATTTTTTTCTCCATATCCATATTAGAGACACCAGTTTCTAAGTCTAAGGACTGGAAAGACACCGCTGCGCCAACCAGGCCGATTGCTAGGCAGAGAAAGCCTGTCACTAAGAAAAATTTCGCTTTATTTGGCATGGCTTAAACCCCCTTGATCAGTTTGGCATTGAATTGAATGTACTTCCAGCTTAGCTTGAAAAATAACTTCAGCAGCATCGAGCTCAACGTCGTGAGTATGATGCCTAAGCCGAAGCAGGCGAGCATCGCAAATGATACGAATTGAAAGTCACTGCCAGACATTCCTGCGAGGCTGGTGAGGACGCCGATCACAGGTGCGATTAATAAAGCGAAGCCAGCTGCGAAGAACGCAATCAACGCTGCGCAGACCCCGAACCAAGGTCCGACAACGAACATGAGATTGAAGAAACCAAGCATAATCGAAATGATGATCGCCTTAATGCCCGTGTCGGTTTTGGTCGGGTAAGGTTTCGGATATGGTGCGCTGTACATTGGTGGAAAATGCGGCTGCGGCGGTTTCGTGTAAGCCGGCGGCTCCCAAGCTGGCGGGGCTTGCGGCGCGATTTTCGAGTCAAATACTGGCTCATTCGGCTCCATATAAGGCGCAGCTGGCGGTTCAGGGAGATCGTCACTCGCCACAGACATTGGCGGCGCTTCCCCCGTAGGTCTAAGCAGATCCTCTTTCACGGAAGGTGCCTCCTTGTGGGCATCCCAATTCGGTACGCGCGGATAGCCAAGCGATTGCGCTACCTCGTCTTCGTGTTTGCCATTTTCAACGGCTTTCTGAAACAACTCTTCATAGACTTTCAATATATTGTGGCGCTCCTTCTCGGGAAGTCCGCGCAAACGATAGTTTAATTCTTTGAAATAATCCGATTTACTCATCACTTGGCCTCCTTAAATCCTCTTTCGATAGTCTTATCATAAAAGAAAAAAGTCATAATGACGTAGTAACTACAGTCACATGACCTTCACGTTTTTCACCGTATAAGGGAGATTACTGAGCGGAAAATGCACTTACGCCATCTTCGACAATGGGCTGTTTAGGCGCAGAATCTTGAGGCTTAGCATCGCCGCGATTGGCAGCAATCATCGTAGGTACAGGCGAGTACTGATCTTTGGAGATCAGTTCCTTGCTGACAATTGTGCCATTCTCTCGCTTCGTGCGATACGTCTCCACCTTGTACCCGGCTTTGCCAGAGGAGATCGGACGTTCCAAGCCTGGGGGTAAGTTCGGATTGTTCACGTACTTGACCGGCGGTTGAATCGTCTCGACGACCGTAGAGTCAATGTCATAGGTGATCGAGGGGTTGGGATGACCAAATAATTTGACGGTTACGGCTCCATCGGTCGTCATCGTGCGTATCCATACATAGCTGCTCGTATTATTGCGGAATTTGAAGTTAATATAGCCGTTAGCGAAGGTCGCATCCTGCCCTAATGGCACATAGCTAACGGGAAGCGAGTGGTTGCGCCGTTCGACAATTTCTAGGCCGCTGCGCAGAACCGCATTGTACAGGGTTGAGGAGACTTGGCAGATTCCGCCGCCAATGCCCGGGACAAGGGTGCCATTAAGAATGACAGGCGCTTCCTTGTATCCGAATTTGGCTTCGGTTTGGGCAATAATTTTGGCGTAATCGAACGTATCGTTAGGGGCCATCAAGTAATCTTGAATGGTTGTTGCCGTTGCCTTAATATTATGAACCCGCCCTTCGCCCGAAAGGGGAAAGGTGGTGGTGAACTCGGCCATTTTGCCCGTAATGCCTTGTTGCCGAAGGGAAGCCACGGTGACAGAGGGGCTCATCTCATAGATCGGCAGGGAGATCCCGATTTGCGCGGCATGTGTTACTGTGCCCAGGGTTGGAGCCATCGTGAGCAGCTGCTCCTGCAGATGCGCGGTATCAATACGGAGGACATTCTGCTCAGACTCGTAAGTGATCTGGTCCTTCGCCTTTAGAACCCGTTTAGCTGCTATGGGTTGTTTCGCATACAGCTCTTTCCATGAGGTCTTCACCGTGGCATTCAGCTGATCAGGGTCTACCGAAACGGGAAGCGGAATCGCAACATTTCTGAGGGTCCATCGGGCTTTGATACGTGTATAAAGGGAGCGGGACGTCCATTGTGCCATGGATTGTGTGAGCATTGCTTGATCGTAGTGAACGCCTAGTTGCCCGAGCGGCAATTTTCTGGTGGGCACGTCCGCATACGACGTTTGCAGAACGACAGGGAAAGCCGACAGCTGCTTCAAGCGTTGAGTTAACTGGCTTTGGAAAGTCTCATAAGTCATTCCGCCTACACGCCAGCCCGCAATTGTGACACCAGGAGCGAAGGTAGATTGTGAGCCATATCGATAGAGGGCAGCGCCGCATGCGCCTAACAGGACGAGTGTAATCCCCGAGACGAGGAGCCAGGTTTTCAATGGGCGTGTCATGAACAGCCTCTCCTTTACATACGAATGAGTTACAGCCTGTCTTTTTATATGTATCAATGGGCGGACGAATTTAGTACAGAATCAGGATTCGGCTAAAATATGTACAAAAATTGGCATCATGACGGGATTCTCCATCATTTTCAAAGTCGATATAGAAGGAATTTCACCTTTTATGTCGAATGGATATAGGCTGTCTATACAGCAGAGAGACTTTGAGTAAAACTCAAAGATCCCTATATTAGGATGTGATATTGTGATCGAAATGCAGGACGTATGGAAAACGTACTCCAACGGAACTCATGCATTGAGAGGAATTAATGTAAAAGTGGACCGCAATGAATTCGTATATGTTGTCGGGCCTTCCGGTGCAGGAAAATCTACTTTTATGAAGTTAATGTATAGAGAAGAACGGCCTACCAAAGGTCAAATTTTCGTAAACGGCTTTAATTTGGAGAAATTGAAACAGCGCAAGATCCCGTATGTTCGTCGAAATATCGGTGTTATTTTCCAAGATTATCGTTTGCTGCCGAAGTTAAGCATTTTCGAAAATATCGCTTTCGCCATGGAAGTGATTGAAGCGCCGAAGAAGCAGATCAAGAAGCGCACGATGGAAGTACTCGAGCTCGTGAAGCTCAAAGACAAGGCCAATTCACTCCCGTCGCAGCTCTCCGGTGGCGAACAGCAGCGCGTTGCTATTGCCCGGGCAATAATCAATAACCCGTCTGTCATCATCGCCGATGAGCCGACAGGGAATTTAGACCCAGAAACATCATGGGGCATCATGAAATTGATGGAGGAAATTAATTTCCGCGGCACGACCATCGTCATGGCAACACACAACAAAGAAATCGTGAATACGATGCGCAAGCGCGTTATTGCGATTGAGAATGGCCTTATTGCTCGCGATCAAGCACGGGGGGAATATGGCTATGAAGATTAGTACGGCTGCTCGACATTTGCGAGAAGGTACGAAAAATGTCGTGCGCAATGGCTGGATGACCTTCGCATCCATCAGCTCTATCGCAATTTCCTTATTTATTCTTGGTGTATTCGTCTTGATCACACTGAACGTGAACGATGTGGCTACGCAAATTGAGCAACAGGTTGAAATTAATGTGTACCTAGAGGTTAACACGCCTCAGAGCCAGATCACCTTGCTTGAAACTCAAATGAAAGCAATCCCTGAGGTCAAAACGATTAAATTCGTTTCCAAGGAAGAAGGACTCGTTTACTTGCGTCAGAAGCTTGGTGAAAGCGGCAAGGCGCTCCTGGATGGCTTTGAAGGGGATAACAATCCGCTGAATGATGCGTTCACGATCGAAGTGGATGACCCGCGGAACGTGGCCCATGTCGCAGATCAGATTTCGGCCTTGAACGCGGATAAGGATCCGAAACCGATTTATAAAGTGAATTACGGCAAGGGAACGGTCGAAGCGCTGTTCAAAGTGACGAAGATTGCTCGCTGGATCGGTATCGGAATCGTCATCCTGCTGTCGTTTACGGCGGTATTCCTGATTGCCAATACGATCAAAATTACGATTTTGGCAAGACAAAGAGAAATTTCAATTATGAAGCTCGTCGGTGCGACGAATTCTTTTATCCGGTGGCCGTTCTTCATTGAAGGGGCGTTGCTCGGTATCATTGGTTCCATTGTTCCAACTGGTATTATTCTTGGAGGTTATTGGAAGCTGCTTCATATTAGTTCACTCAACTTGAATTTGATGATGATTCAGTTGACGCCTTTCGGCAGCATTGCACCTACATTGACCATTCTCTTAATCGGTTTGGGTATTGTGATTGGTATTTGGGGATCGCTGATCTCCGTCCGTAAATTCCTACGAGTGTAAATATTGAAGAAATTGGGGCAGAGTGTTCCTCTGGCCTCCTTTTTTTCTTGGTTTCATTTTCAAAGATTCATAGATTTGCAACTTAGAACGTAAGAGATTCAAACCATACATGCCGTATTAATCGTTCCAGATGGGGAGGCTACGCGTTTGAAGAAGAAAATTGTGCCGGTCGCGTTAACGCTCGGATTGCTTGTTTCGCTAAGCGTGCCCAATGCCGCAAGCTATGCGGCGTCGGCCACGGAGAAGATTGATCAGCAGATATTAGCGCTGAAGAAACAGAAGGCGGAAGCGCAGCAGAAAGCGAATAATGCGCAGAATCAAATCACGAAAGTCCAGTCGGAGAAGGATCAGACGACCAAGGACATGAACACTTTGCTCAATCAAGTGAACGAAGCTAGCAAAAAACTGACGGAACTCAATGAACAAATTGACCAAGTGTCGGATATGTTGGAAGCGAACGGGAAGCAATTGGATGAAGCGGAAGCGCGTGTCGTGAGCCGCGACAATATGCTGAAATCCCGCGTGCGATTGATGTATATGAACGGGTTCGTTTCTTATATGGACGTTGTGCTAAGTGCGACGAGCTTTTCCGATTTCCTGAACCGGATCGAAGCATTGAAATCTATCGTCAATCAAGATAAAGAAATACTAGAGTCGAATATGAAAGACAAGGAAATGGTTGCACAGAAAAAAGCGGAGACGGAGAAGCAGCTTGAAAAAGTGAAAGCTCTCTATGCGGATGCGGATGCACTGCGCGAAGATCTGCAGGTGAAGGAGAAGGCGAAGGAAGTGAAGATCGCCTCACTAGCGAAGCAAGAACGAGAGCTGGAGGAAATCTCGGAAGAAAGCGATAAACAGATTACCCAGTTAGCCAAGCAAGAGGCTGATTTGCAGGCGAAGAAGCGGGCCGCAGAGAATGCGAAATCGCCATTCACGTATGCGGGCGGTAAGTTGGGCTATCCGCTAGCTTCTCAGGCACCGATCACCTCGGACTTCGTGAGTCGGATCAATCCTGTGACAGGAAAACAAGAGAACCATAAAGGGATCGATTTGGGCACGGCCAAAGGAACGCCGATTCTTGCCGCAGAGAACGGATCTGTCATCTATGCCTCATGGATGAATGGCTACGGAAACTGTGTCATCATCGATCATGGCGGCGGACTTTGGACGCTGTACGGTCATATTATGAACGATGGTATTTACGTGAAAGTCGGCGATGTCGTGAAGCGCGGACAGAAAATTGCCGGTGTTGGCTCCACGGGGCAGTCGACCGGTAATCACTTGCATTTTGAAGTGCGGAAAAATGAAGTGCCAACGGATCCTAAGCCATTCTTGCGTTAGGACAAACTGGTAATAATAAGTGAGGGGCTTGTCATATACTAAAGCAGGCCATCTCAAAAAGGGTAAGAGGAAAAAGGATGTGAATCGCACTTTGCAATTCAAAGGTCGCACGGTCATTGTATTCGTTTTGTTAGCTATGTTCGCAAGCAGTATTGTTACACTGACGATTGTCGATTCCTCCTTTACTTGGGGAAAGAATGAGCAATCCACGGGCAGTTCGGCGACATCAGTTTCTGCTTCGTCGGGGCTTTCAAGCAAGGATTTAAACAAAATCGCCACCACGTTTCAGCTGATCGAGAGTAAGTATCTCAAGCAGCCCGATCATGATCAACTCGTCAATGGCGCGATTAACGGGATGTTGGAATCTTTAGAAGATCCATTTTCTGTGTATATGGACCAGAAGGAAGCGAAGCAGTTCGATGAGAGTATCACATCCTCGTTCCAAGGCATAGGTGCTGAGGTTTCGCTGGAGGATGGCAAATTCGTTATTGTGTCGCCGATTAAAGGATCACCTGCCGAGAAAGCGGGCATCCAATCCAAGGATGTCGTCGTCTCTGTAAACGGTGAGAAGTTGGACGGGCTTACCCTGAATCAAGCGGTGATGAAAATCCGCGGACCTAAGGGTACGCAGGCGAAGCTGGACTTATTGCGTCAAGGTACGGGGGATCCCGTGCAAGTTATTGTTGTGAGAGATAATATCGATGTCGAAACGGTACATGCGGAAATGATGGCGGATCAGATTGGCAAAATTGAGATTCGTCAATTCTCATCCAATACCGCGGTTCGATTCGCGGAAGAGCTGAAAAGCCTGGAAGCGAAAGGCATGAAGGGACTTGTTATCGACGTTCGTAACGATCCAGGAGGCTTGCTGAATGTGGTCGTGGACATCGTGAATCCATTCGTGAAGAGCGGTTCACCGATCTTGCAGGTTGAGAATCGGGATGGGAAGCGGGAGCCGACACCTTCGACAGGCAAAGGGAAAAATTACCCCGTCACGGTGCTGATTAATAAAGGAAGCGCGAGTGCATCCGAGATTCTGGCAGGCGCGTTCCAAGAAGCGGTAGGCAGCAAAATCATTGGTGAAACGTCCTACGGAAAAGGAACGGTTCAAGTCACGTTCGAGAAGGAAATGGGCGACGGCAGCAATATCAAGATGACGGTGTACAAATGGCTGACGCCAAATGGCAACTGGATTCATAAGAAGGGTATCACACCTGACATTGCGGTTGAGCAGCCGGGTTACTTCAAGGCGGCGCCGCTGACGAAGAAGGACGTCCTGAAGCAAGACACTACGAGCGATGATGTGAAAAACTTGCAGTTGATGCTAGCGGGTCTGGGCTTTAATGCCGAGCGGACTGACGGCTATTTCAGCGAAAAAACGACGCTAGCCGTGAAAGCTTTCCAAAAGGCGAACAGTTTGCCTGTAACAGGCGAAGTGGACACAGATACAGCGTCCAAGATCGAGAAGGCCATTATGACCCAAATTCGTGATCCGAAAAATGATGCTCAGCTTAAAGCCGCTGTCTATCAGATTCAGAAGCAACTTGGCAAATAAAATGACCGTAAGTTATTGGAAATTGTACCGCTGCGGCAGGAAATAAGCGCTCGCGGTCGAAATAGAGTAGGAAGGTTGCTTTCGTGGCGACCTTCCTATTTCTTTTTGCCAAGGAGCCTAGATTCGTATGGATGTGTGGTTGCAATTTTTGGACAGAGGGCTGCAGGCTGTGGGGCAGCTGTTTACGAATCCGTTTTACTATATAGGTATACTGTTTATCGTTCTGCACTATCGGAAGCAAATCCAAATGGAGCGGAAGCTCTTTCATACACGTCTGCACAGCTTGCTGAGTGAAACGTGGCGTGTGGTGCTCTGGGGCTGGGTTGGCGGACTTACCGCGTCGATTCTGCTCTTCTTCGTGGGGGTGACGGTGCAAGCGGACGTGATCCTTATCCTTTGGGTGATTACGGTCGTTCTCATGCTGTTTCGCGTGCGGTTCCTATGCCTGGCTTACGCGGTTGGGGTTCTAGGGATTGCGCAGCTCATCCTTTCGTGGATTCCTGATGCTGCGAGCCTGCGTGAGTCTTACACGATGGTAGAAGCCGTGGCAAGCGCGGATATCCCTTCGCTGTTGGTTATCGTTGCCGTCCTGCACCTCTTAGAGGGCGTACTGGTCGGCTGGCAAGGGGCGCGGATGGCAACGCCGCTGTTTCTTGAAGGGAAGCGCGGCCAAATGATTGGCGCTCAGCGGTTGCAAGGCTTTTGGCCAGTGCCGTTGTTCCTCCTCGTGCCGATGAGTGGCGGAAGTGATCTGGCACTGCCGTGGTCGACGCTGTTTAGTCCTGATCTTTCCGCAGGCTGGACGCTGCTGGCCTTCCCAGCGATGATCGGCTTCACCGAGCTGACGCTCTCGAAGCTGCCGCAGAAGCAAGCGCGCTACAGCGCGAACTTGCTCTACGTGTACGGTGTCGTGATGCTTGGTGCAGCTGTGGCAGCTCACTTCTGGACACCGTTTGCCCTGCTTGGAGCAGTGCTGAGCATCGTGGTGCACGAAGGTGTGCTCTTTTATAACCAGTGGGCCGAGTCGAAAATGACCCCTTTCTATATTCACTCCGAGCGCGGACTTCTGGTGCTTTCGGTGGTACCGAACAGCCCTGCGCAGGAGCTCGGCATTGGGGTGGGCGAGGTCATTCACAAGGTGAATGGACTCAAAATCAAAACCAAAACCGACCTGCACGCGGCGATGAGCTTGAACTCCGCCTTTTGTAGGCTGGAGATTCTGAATCATCAGGGCGAGGTGCGGTTTTTGAAACGAGGCATATTCGCGGGCGATCATCATCAGCTTGGCATTCTGCTCGCACCTGATCAAGACGTGCTGTATTATCTGGAGCAGCGTCCGCAGCATCTGTTCAGCTACTTGCACGGTAAGCTAACGGGGCTTTTGCCGAACAATTCAACGAAGTCATTGTAAAACGGGGCTGCCCCAGCGTAGAGATGATCCTGCGCGGGGGTGGCTTTTTGCATGTTTGTGGTATATCGCTAACCCGGTTGGGACGCGACCGCACCTCGCAGCACAACCGCAATCGCAGCTAATGTCAAAACCCCAATCCGAACCCGTCGCTCCCTTCCGCCGCAAATAAGACCGCAGAGGTCTTAAATCGCGACTCGCTGGTAGCGAAAGCACGATAAGACCCCGCAAAGGTCTTATTCTCCATTACCCCGCCCCGAGACGGGCTGGCACACAAAAAAGCCCTACATCCACATCGTGGATATAGGGCTAGGGCACGCACAGGGCCGCACCTACTGCGTCGGTGTCGTCGGTTTAATTTCATCCCGGAGTACGATAATCTCGACGCGGCGATTTTTGCTGCGATTGGTATCGCTCGTATTCGGTTCCTTCGGCACCGTGTCCGCATAAGCGGTCGCGATGAACTTCTTATCGTCCAGCTTCGCCGTATCGCTGAAATAGCGAAGGACAGAGAGGGAGCGGGCGAAGGAGAGCCCCCAGTTATCTTTGTAAGGAGATCCAGGTGCTAGCGGCAAATTGTCCGTATGCCCCTCGATACTGACCTTACTTTTTAGCGTCGGGAAGAGGGAAGCCAGCTTTTGCAGAATCGGGAAGGAAGGGGCCTTCAGGTCCGCTTTGCCCAAATCGAACAGGAAGAGATCATTGAGCGTAATCGCCACGCCGCGTTCCGTATTCATGGCGGACACTTGGGACTCCAACTTTTGATCCGTAATGTACGTTTGAATTTGCTTCAAGAGATCCTGCAGCTCTTTCTCGCGCTTGTCTTTCTCGCTGTCTTCAGGTTTCGTCTTGTCGTGCTCTTCTTTCTGCTCATCCTGATTATGTTGCGTGTAGTCCTTATCCTTGCTATCCGCGTCGCCTTGCTTCGGCGTCATGGAACCGCTGATCCCATGGTTTTTATCCAGGATGGAGTCCGCTTTTTGGAATTGCAGGTTTAAGGCTTGGGCCAAAACGGAATACTTTTGAACATCCACTTTACTCATCGCATACATGATAATAAAAAAAACGAGCAGCAGCGTAATCAAGTCGGCGTACGTAATGAGCCATCTCTCATGATTAACATGTTCTTCGTGCTTCTTACCGCGCCTCGCCAAAGCCATCGACCTCCTCTGGAGCTTGCTTAGTTGATTTATCGTGGAGGAAGGAATTCAGTTTTTTCTTGATTAGTTGCGGATTTTCTCCCGCTTGTAGAGCGAGGATGCCTTCCAGCATCAATTCCATTTCACTAACCATTTCTTTACCGCGAATTTTAATTTTCGTCGCAATAGGCAAATAAATTAAGTTGGCGCTCATAACGCCGTACAGAGTAGCGGTGAAAGCAACGGCAATGGCAGGTCCAAGGGAGGACGGGTCCTCGAGGTTGCCTAGAACGTGAATAAGTCCCATGACCGTACCGATGATTCCCATTGTAGGTGCATATCCGCCGCCGGCTTCAAAAACTTTGGACATATTCGTAACTTGATGCTCAATCGCATCCATTTCAAGCTCCAGAATCTGACGCGTCAGCTCGGGATCGGTACCGTCGACAACCATCAGGAGTCCATCCTTCAAGAATGGATTCTGGTGCTCCTGCGCACGCTGCTCAAGGGCAAGGACACCCTCTCGACGAGCAATGGAGGCCATATCCACGATTTCATCGATGGTGGCTGCGGGGTCTCTCCTTACCTGTTTGAAGGCGATACCGAGGGCTTTAGGAATTTTAGCTAAAATAGAACCAGGAAAGCTCACGGCTACTGCGCCAAACGTTCCGCCGAAGACAATAAGCAATGCGCTTGGGATGATTAATGAGGAGACGTGACCGCCATCCCACATGTATCCGCCGATTAATCCTGCAAGACCCAATACTAACCCTAATACGGTTGTCAAATCCATGACTGTACCACTCCTAATTCGTATAAAAAGAATAGATACCGCTGCTCGCAAAAGCCGCCTAACATAAGGCTTAAACTGGGAATGCTGTTTGCATCCATGCGTCAAAAAGAGTATAATAAAAAAACGAGAACAAACATTCTTATGTTGGATTTCGTACTACAATCCGTCATATATGGACAAAAAGTACCATAGACTTCTTTATCGGAATGTCGAAAGGGAAAGTTTATAGGATAAAAGTTCGATTTATTTCGGAAATCGAGGGTGATAATGGATGAATGAAATCGTCATGAGCTCCAAGAAATTCGAGCTTGTCTCCGAATTTCAGCCACAAGGGGATCAGCCCCAAGCTATTGATGAAATTGTACGGAGTATCGAAGCCGGCAACAAGCATCAGACGCTGCTCGGTGCGACGGGAACAGGCAAGACGTTCACAGCAGCGCAAGTTATCGCGAAATTAAACCGACCTACCTTGATCATAGCTCATAACAAAACTTTAGCCGCGCAATTGTGCAGCGAATTCAAAGAGTTTTTCCCTCATAATGCGGTATCCTACTTTGTCAGTTATTACGACTACTACCAGCCAGAAGCCTACATTGCCTCCTCCGATACGTACATCGAGAAAGATTCCAGTGTAAATGAAGAAATTGATAAACTTCGCCACTCCGCGACGAGCTCCTTATTCGAACGCCGCGACGTTATTGTCGTTGCCAGCGTTTCGTGTATTTATGGCTTGGGTTCTCCGATGGAATACGGGAATATGCTGCTCTCACTGCGTGTTGGTATGGAGAAATCGCGGAATGAAATTCTGCACAGGCTCGTGGATATTCAATATCAGCGCAATGATTTGAACTTTGTGCGCGGTACGTTCCGTGTGCGCGGCGATGTTGTAGAAATTTTCCCAGCGTCGCATAGTGAGCATGCGGTGCGTGTCGAGCTTTTTGGGGATGAGATTGAGAAGATTACCGAAATCAACGTCCTCACAGGGGAAATTATTGGTCAGCGCGAGCATATCGCAATTTTCCCGGCGTCTCACTTCGTAACGCATGAAGATACGATGAAGCGGGCGCTCGTAAACATCGGGCGTGAGCTGGAAGAACGGCTTGCAGAACTTAGAGAGCAAGGAAAGCTTCTGGAAGCGCAGCGTTTGGAGCAGCGAACACGTTACGATATGGAAATGATGGAGGAGATGGGATTCTGCTCGGGGATCGAGAATTACTCGGGGCCTCTGACCTTCCGTGAACGGGGAGCAACGCCGTATACGTTGCTGGATTATTTCCCAGACGACATGCTGTTCATGGTCGATGAATCCCATGTGACGCTGCCGCAAATTCGAGCGATGTTCAATGGGGATAAGGCGAGGAAAGATGTGCTGGTAGAGCATGGCTTCCGGCTGCCGTCTGCCTTGGATAATCGGCCGCTACGCTTTGAGGAATTCGAAGACAAGGTCACTCAAATTTTATATATTTCAGCAACGCCAGGGCCTTATGAATTAGAACATTGTCCGACGATGATTCAACAAATTATTCGGCCTACAGGGTTGCTCGATCCGATCATTGAGGTTCGTCCGACCAAAGGGCAGATTGACGATCTGATTGCAGAAATACAAGATCGCGTTCGCAAAGATGAGCGGGTGTTGGTGACGACATTAACGAAGAAAATGTCCGAGGATTTAACGGACTATTTCAAGGAAATCGGGATTAAAGTACGGTATTTGCACTCGGATATTAAGACGTTTGAACGGATGCAGATTCTTCGGGATTTGCGGTTGGGGACATTCCACGTGCTGATTGGGATTAACTTGCTGAGAGAAGGCCTCGATCTACCGGAAGTATCGCTTGTCGCCATTCTGGATGCGGATAAGGAAGGGTTCTTGCGCTCGGAGCGCTCGTTGATCCAGACGATTGGCCGTGCAGCGCGTAATGCGGATGGCCGCGTGATCATGTACGGGGATAAAATCACGGATTCGATGGAGAAAGCGATCTCGGAAACGAATCGCCGTCGAAGCTTGCAAGAAGCCAACAATGAGCGATTGGGGATTACGCCGCAGACGATCGCGAAGAAAGTTCGCGATGTCATCGAGGCTACGAAAGTCGCCGAACAGAAGTCCGATTATCTGGCCGATGTGAAGGGCGCCAAAATGTCGAAAAAAGATCGCGCTACGCTCATCGAACGCCTGGAAGGCGAGATGAAAGAGGCGGCGAAGAACTTGCAATTCGAGCGTGCCGCACAGCTGCGTGACGCAATTATGGAAATGAAGGCTGATGCCTAGCAACAAGGGGAGCATCAGTGTCACATAGGAGAGGAAGGTTATCTGTGTCTAGAGATCAGATCGTCATTAAAGGAGCGAGAGCTCACAATCTTAAAAATATTGATGTCACCATTCCGCGTGATAAGTTCGTCGTTCTTACGGGCTTGAGCGGATCTGGGAAATCATCGCTGGCCTTTGATACGATTTATGCAGAAGGGCAGCGCAGGTACGTTGAATCGCTATCTGCTTATGCGCGTCAATTTCTTGGGAATATGGATAAGCCAGATGTTGATTCGATTGATGGCCTGTCGCCTGCGATTTCAATTGACCAGAAAACAACGAGCCGCAATCCGCGTTCCACGGTAGGAACGGTTACTGAAATTTATGACTATTTAAGGTTGCTGTTCGCCCGTATCGGGCGTCCGCATTGCCCGACACACGGCATAGAGATCACGTCGCAAACCGTGGAACAAATGGTTGATCGCATTATGGAGTACCCAGAGCGTACGAAAATTCAAATTCTGGCTCCGCTCGTTTCAGGCCGCAAAGGTGAGCATTCGAAGTTGTTCACGGATGTGCAGAAGCAAGGGTTTGTCCGTGTACGTGTAAACGGAGAGACCATGGACCTCTCTGAGAAAATAGAGCTCGACAAAAATAAGAAACATACCATTGATGTGGTCGTAGACCGTATTGTCGTCAAAGATGATGTGCAGACACGTCTGGCCGATTCACTCGAAACTGCGTTGAAATTGGCGAACGGGCGAGTCATTGTGGATGTGATGGAACAAGAAGAGCTGCTATTTAGCCAAAACCTCGCATGCCCAGAGTGTGGTTTCAGTGTGGAAGAGCTTGCGCCACGTATGTTTTCCTTTAACAGTCCATTCGGAGCTTGTCCAGAATGCGACGGGTTAGGGAGTCAGATGATCGTGGACCCTGATCTCTTAGTTCCCGATGGAAAGCTAACGATTGAAGAGGGCGCATTTGAAGCGTGGGCAGGCAGCACGTCTAACTATTATCCGCAGTTCCTTGCTGCGGTGTGTGAGCATTATCATATTCCACGGAATGTCCCTGTATCGGAACTAAGCAGTGATCAAATGAAGGTCATTTTGTACGGAACGGGAGGCGAGAAGATTCGCTTCCGTTATGAGAATGACATGGGTGCCACGAAGGAAGCGCTCGTACCGTTCGAAGGGATTATTCGTAACCTGGAGCGCCGATTCAAAGATACGTTCTCAGAGGGCATTCGCGAGCACATTCAGACCTATATGAGCACGAAGCCGTGTCCGAAGTGTAAAGGGCAGCGCTTGAAGCCTGAGACGCTTGCAGTGACAATCAACGGCAAGAACATCGCCCACGCAACGTCCTTATCCATTGGCGAGGCGGAAGAATGGTTCAAAGGGCTGGAATTGAATGAACGAGAGCTGACGATCTCCAACCTGATTCTTAAGGAAATCCGCGCGCGTCTAGGTTTCCTCGTGAACGTAGGTCTCGATTATTTAACGATGCATCGTTCAGCAGGCACTCTGTCAGGGGGAGAAGCGCAGCGCATTCGCTTGGCTACGCAAATTGGCTCCAGCCTAATGGGCGTCCTCTATATTTTGGATGAGCCGAGTATCGGCTTGCACCAACGGGATAATACCCGGTTGATTCAGACGCTAGAGCATATGCGTGATCTCGGGAACACCTTGATCGTCGTGGAGCACGATGAAGATACAATGATGGCAGCGGATTATATCATCGATATCGGCCCTGGCGCTGGCATCCACGGCGGACAAGTCATTGCGCAAGGCACGCCTACTGAGCTCATGGCTGACGAGAACTCACTGACGGGCCAATACTTAAGCGGGAAGCGGTTCATTCCGATTCCAGCAGAACGTCGCAAGCCGATTGGCAAATGGCTTGAAGTCAAAGGAGCCAAAGAAAATAACCTGCGCAACGTCTCGGCCAAAATACCGCTAGGGGTATTCACGTGTGTGACTGGTGTATCGGGATCAGGGAAAAGTACATTGATCAATGAAATTCTATTCAAAACGCTTGCACGCGATTTGAACGGGGCGAAGGTGCGTCCTGGCGAGCATAAAGAAATTGCCGGTCTGGAGCATATTGATAAGGTCATCGACATCGACCAATCGCCAATCGGGCGCACACCGCGTTCTAATCCTGCCACCTACACAGGCGTATTCGATGATATTCGCGATGTGTACGCGAATACGAATGAAGCCAAGGTGCGCGGCTACAAGAAGGGCCGTTTCAGCTTTAACGTGAAAGGCGGCCGTTGCGAGGCTTGCCGTGGAGACGGCATCATCAAGATCGAGATGCACTTCCTGCCGGACGTGTACGTGCCTTGCGAAATCTGCAAAGGCAAACGCTACAACCGCGAGACGATGGAAGTGAAATATAAAGGCAAGAGCATTTCGGAAGTGTTGGAGATGACGATTGAAGACGGCTGCGAGTTCTTCCAGAACTTGCCGCGCATTCATCGTAAACTGACGACACTTCTGGATGTGGGGCTGGGCTACATGACCCTCGGCCAGCCAGCGACCACGCTGTCAGGCGGCGAAGCCCAGCGTGTGAAGCTCGCGGCGGAGTTGTACCGCCGCAGTACAGGCAAGACGATCTACATCCTGGATGAGCCCACAACGGGGCTCCACATCCACGATATCGATCGTCTGCTGAAGGTGCTGCACCGCCTCGTGGAGAGCGGTGAAACCGTGTTGGTCATCGAGCATAACCTCGATGTCATCAAGACGGCGGACCACCTCATCGATCTAGGACCCGAAGGTGGCAGCCGCGGGGGCTTGATCGTGGCGTCGGGTACGCCAGAGGATGTCGTGAAGGTGGCCGGGTCGTATACCGGCCAGTATTTGAAGCCGATCCTCGAGCGGGATCGGGAGCGTTCAGAGGATTATGCGAAGCGATTGGAGATTCTAGAAGGCTCCGTTAGCTAGAACCGAACATTAAGCTTGGAAGCGGCCATGCGTAAAGCCGTTTTCAGGCTTTTTGCCTTTTGAAACAAATTCGACACATACATTAAGGGAAGATTAATCGAATGAGTCAGGCTTCGACAATTTAACCCTCTTTCCAATTAATTGAAATTAAGCCTATAATAATAGTAAGCAACAGTGAACATCTCCTTCTACCTAACTAATGACATGATGATTGAGAGATATAGCAGTGTAGTCAAATTATTTGTTATGGAGGCTAGTGAAAAATGAAACCGACGTTAGAGCTTCAAGAGATTGTATCTGCTTTGGGGATTGATCCGTTCCGATTTCTAGCATGGCAAGAAGAGGAGCTGGCCTATGCAGGGTTGAACGAGTACGAAGAAGACGAAGATCATCGAGAATCGCTGGCTGGATAAAGACAGCAGCGCATGACATACGCGAAGCGAAGAGGGAATCCCAAAGCCATCAAGTTGGCTAAGGGATTCTCTCTTTTTAGCCGCATACCAAAGTAATAAATTGGAGAGCATTTGGACAGTTTATACGTGTGAGGGACTTCGCGCCATGAGGGGAACCCAAACAAAAGGTGACAAACTTGTTACACATCGGGACAACTACTTGCATCTCGTGTCTAATCAAGCTAACATAGTATTAAAATAGCAGGACGTGTGCCTTGCACCGAGTTACTATAAGGAGGTTTCACCATGTTATTCGCGGAAGCAGCTGAAGCATCAACAAGTACGTATACAGCTTTTGACATTTATGTGTTGATCTTCACAGTGATTATTGGCATTGCGGTAATCAGACAATTGATTAACCCTAAACGTAATTTGTTTGCATTAGGATTTGGAACTGTTGCGCTACTTGTTTTCCTATTCATGGACGTTATCATGATTAAGGGTTGGTAGTACATAGAAGCAACAATTAAAAGCCCACAGGATACAAGATCCTTAGATCTTGAGCCTGTGGGCTTTTCTCAATCAATATGAGTGATTGAAGTTTATACCCACCACATTTCACCAAGTGGTTCCTTGATGAGAACTTGTTGCAGGTTTTGAACAGCTTTGGAGAAGCCTTCGTCTACGGACATCAAACCATCTTCGTGCTCGATGCTGACCACGTAGTCGTAGCCGACTAGACGCAATGCGGAGATGATGTCAGCCCATACTTTCATGTCGTGGCCGAAACCAACGGAGCGGAACTGCCAGGAGCGATCAAGCATGTTAGCGTAGGACTGCATGTCCGTTACGCCAAAGCGGTTTGTGTTGTTGTAATCATGCGATGTATCCTTCGCGTGGAAATGGTGAATCGCGTTAGCGCGACCAAGGATTTGCACCGCTTGAACGGGGTCAATCCCCTGCCACCACATGTGACTTGGATCCAAGTTGGCACCAATTACTTCACCAGCCGCTTCACGCAGGCGAAGAAGGGTAGCTGGCGTATGTACGGAGAAACCGCCGTGCAGCTCAAGACCGATTTTGATATTACGATCAGAAGCGAATTTACCTGTTTCTTTCCAGTACGGAATAACTTTGTTCGTCCACTGCCAGTCCAGAATCTCTTGGAAATCGTTCGGCCAAGGGGCTACTGGCCAGTTCGGGTATTTCGCATCCTCGTGGTCGCCAGGGCAGCCAGAGAATGTGTTTACAACAGGAACTTCAAGACGCTCAGCGAGTTCAATCGTTTGTATAATTGCATCGTGGAATTCTTTTGCGATTTGCTTTTGCGGGTGAAGAGGGTTACCGTGCGCGCTTAATGCGCTGATCGTCAAGCCGCGGGATTCTACCGCTTTTTTAAATGCTTTCAATTTTCCTGCATCAGCAAGAAGTTCACTTGGGTTGCAATGAGCTGTACCCGGGTAACCGCCAGTACCAATTTCAACAGCGTCCAAGCCTTTCGCCGCGATATAATCCAGCGCTTCCTCGAAAGGTTTTCCACCGAATAGAACCATAAATACGCCTAACTTCATTAGGTTACACCTCCAGAATTAGTCAAACAATCAGATCAAATTATACCACTATCATCCAGTAAAATGAAGCAAGCCTTTATAAATGCGAAGCACCGTCTCCCAATTCGAACTGTAAATAATAACTGAGAACGTAACCAACGTCTGTGTGATGAGGCAGCGGAAATAGAAGTAGGCTTTGGACACCTTTTTCCGATTCACGGTCGTGATTTTAAACATATTCTCCAGTGCAATAATAATGCCATGGTACAGCCCATAGAGGAAGTACAGCCATGTAAAGCCGTGCCAGAGACCCATCAATACCATGATCAGGATGGAGAGGCTTGCGGTGAGCCCGACAGAGGGCGTTTTGCGCGAGAAGAACATGAAGATGTGGTCTCGGAAAAAGTCACCCAACGTCACATGCCAATTCCGCCAAAATTGCGTCATCGAGGGGGACAGGAGGGGTTTTTTGAAGTTTTCCGGCATCGTATAGCCCATCAAACGCCCAAAGCCAATCGCCATGTCCGAATACCCCGAGAAGTCGAAATAAATCAGTGCGTAGAACCAGATCAACAGGAACAAGGAATGCCATGTGTGAAGCTCATGCGAGAGCACGTTATTGAAAATACCCGTCATCCATGTGACAACAACAATTTTCTTAAAAAGGCCAAGAATAATCCGCTTTACACTGTCTTCGAACAGTTTGGCGTCGACGGTGTAGGGCTTTTTGCTATCCGCCATGAAATCACGGAATTTTAGAATCGGACCCGACGTGAAGGTCGGGATGAACAACACATAGTTCGCATAATCGATGGCGGGTACTTCGCCGTCTTTGCCAAAGAAATAAGCGAAATAATAAGCATCAATGACCTTCAACACGTTATAAATGAGGCCCAAATAAATAATCGTATCAAACATCGGATTGTGGAAAATCCCCATCACGAAAAAGCGAACCCCGAGAAAAACGCCCACAATGTTGGCCGCAATTCCGAAGATGAAGGTGGCCTTGCGCCAGAGAGTTGTCCGACATAAATACACGAAGCCGACATAATTGATTAGGGTAAAAATGGCATAGAAAACGACCAGCTTTTTGCTGAACAACAGCAGAAAGCATAGGCTGAAAATGATCATTAAGATGCGTTTATTATCCGCCCACTTGCGGGTAAGCATGAGAACGGCGATCATGCCGCTCATTGCGACCATCGCGTTCATGTGCATATAAAACATAGCTAGAGAACTCCTCGCTTGCTAGAAATGCTGGACCTACTAGAACTGCTAGAAAGGCTGAATTCAAGGCTAGAACTTTTCGTAAATGAATAGTCCCTTGCCGGTAAAATATACGAAAACCAAGTATAGCATCACGAGGTAGATGAGGATTTCGATGGTTTTCCTAAGGAATTTAACCATGTGTCAACCTCCTTCGTAAAGATCGGCGCACCCTCTTCGCGGTTCAGGTGGACCAGGTCATGGAAATAGCGCGGCTCAAACATATGCATGAGGTCAAGTGTCGGTACCTTCGCGGCCTGAAGCTGAGCATTAACCGCCTCTTTCAGTGAAGCCACATAGGGTGGATCGGCGTAGCCACCATTCCATGGCATCCAGATCACACGCAGCGCGAGCTTGTGCTCGTCGGCATACTGCAGTACCCACTGCAAGGCGTCTAGATTTTGCTTAAAATCTTTCAAGGTCATGGCGCCGAAGCGCTGGTTATAGTCATCCCACTTGACCTTCAAGGCGGTATCATCCTTACGTCCAGGGTACAGCTCTTTATCGATCCAGCGTGGCTGGTAGTCTAGGCTGCCCTTGCTCAGATTGCGAGCGAACTCCTCGCCCGAATCTCGGAAGTAGTCGCGGTACGTATACACATACGGCTGGTACCAGGGCTTAAACCACTGATAGGTTGGGTCAGTCTCGAGGGCGTCGAGCATCGTATGAACATCGATTCCAATGACGAGCTCATCTTGAACCTGATAGAGGTCATCCTTCAGGATCGATTTAAGATCGGTCAGCTTCCCGTAGGAGAGCCCCATCTCCACCAGATGGCTATCTGCCTTCTCTTCGATATAAGCCCCCGTTACGGACGAATTACCGAAGAAAACTGGACCCGAATGGGACCAGCCGTGATGGTAGAGTGTTTTGGTAAAGTCGTTCTTGTAGAAACGGCGTGAAGACGCCATCGGGTCCCACTGCGAGATGAGGAGGTCGGAGACGACGATGGCGAGCAACAAGCCGAGCACAAAGCTATTTTTTTTAAGAAAGGCGGCTGCTTTCAATAGAATCACTCATTATCTTTGAAATGGAAAAAACTTATAGTGCTTTCTCTTGCCAAGCGTGGTACTGCTCGCGGAAAGTAGCAGGCCATTGCGACTCATCAAGTCCGTACTGGGCAAGGAATGCGAACGCCCAACGCTCAATACCGAAGCCGACGCAGCCAGTGACGGCGTTGCGTTTGCCCATTTTAATATTAAAGGCGTTACCGAACGTGTTGCTATGGAAGTTGACCGAAGAGCAGGCAATTGACTTCTTCACATGCGGGATGGAGAGGCGAAGCTCATACTTCATCTCTTGGTTGCGCTGGAACGACGCTTTCACTTGGAAATCGTTCGTGAAGAACGGATCGTTCGCGATCTCCAGCATGCTGTCTACGTTCCACTCTACGGCGAGCTCTTTCAAATATTCAATCGATTTCAGGCGGTTCTCTTTGACGAAGTCAGGCTTACCGACGAAAATGATTTCGCGCATCGAGAAGTCAAGCAAGCGTCCGAAATCGGAGTGGTTTTTGGACTCGAAACGATGACATTTCGCAATGGCTGTGACGACGATTCCGTCGCCTTCAAGCGTTTCATTTTCCAAACCTTCATAGCAGTGGTAGCACGTAGAAGGATTCATCATGAAGTTAGGCTTGACCATGTTCGCATCCATCGCCAATGGCTTCTCTTGATCCCAACCGCCCGCCTCACGAATGGATTGGGAGAACGATTCGATGACATCCAAATCCTCGCGAAGATGCGTCACGAAATGGATGTGCTCCGGGAAAGACGTGAAGTGATTCGTTTTGTTGAGCGTATGGCTGTGAATGACGGCAGGATATTGCTCCTCTTGCATGCCTTCGAAGCGTTTGGCGATCTTCGTGACGAACGAGTAGTCCAGGAAGCGCATCAAGCTGGAGAACGGCTCACGGAAAATGAAGAGGCCCGGCTCAAGCACTTTAATCGCCTTGCGTTCCACAAGCTCAGCAATAATGTCGCCTTCGTACGGCGTGTTCACTTTGTGCTCGAACAGGATGTTTTCTTTGAAGCCGAAATCACCGTGGGAGAAACGCTCAATCAAGCGCTCCACTCGCGCGGTAATCCCTTCATCACCATTCGGTGAGCTGTGGGTAATATGGATGTGACCGTCAACTAAAGCGATATCGTGAATATGCTCATCTGCGAAAGCAGAGGCATATTTGACTTGTCCATGTTGGCTTTCGGCCAAGCCTGCCAATGAAATTTTAACCGTATTCATGCTTATTTACCTCGCTGTCTTCTTGGAAATAAATTCGGCAATTTCACTTACCGTGTTCATGGGATACAACATTAAATCCTGGTTCGTCACTTGGATATTGTACGTTTTCTCGATATGAGCAATTAACGCCGTTGCACCGACGGAGTCGATGAAGCCGTAGTCGAAGAGATGAACGTCTACGTTGAAATCATCATCGTCCTCAGCAATTTCGTAGCGTTCGCGAATATGCTGTTCCAGCTCAGCGAGTAGGGATTCGTTAGACATGGGAAAGCCTCCTGATTTAAGTAAAGTAGGTGGAATGAGTTATGGCTGAGCATCGACAGCGCTTGTAAAAGTAAGGGTCCTCACGTCACCATAACGGGTGATCGTATACGTATGTGCGGCTGCGTCATGAACGACAGCAGCATCGCTAGCCTCGAAAGTGAGCTCGTTAGGACTATACAACTTCAATTGCTGCAGCCCTGCCGATTGCAGCTTCACTTGCTGCTTATTGCCTTCCGAGCTAAGGGTGAAAGGCACATTCGAACGCACCACATGGAGCTGCTGGGAAGCAGGACCAATATGAAGGTTCGTTTTGCCTGTTAAACCGAGGTAGAGCTTGTTTTCGATCGTTGTGTACACATGGGCATCACTTTGCAGAGAGTACTGGGCCAGCTTCTCGCCTTTTTCGATGGAGACACCTAGGGTGTCCGCATACTCTTCGGCTAAGGATGGGACAGCGGAAGCATCGACCGTTAAGGTCGCATGGAAATGCGGGTTACTGCCGCTTAAATGATCTTTGAGACGATCCCATAAGTAGGACGCCCAGGATTGGCTAATGCGAACCTCGCTTTTCATCGCGGTTAGGAACGATTTGGCCATCTGCGTCTCGGACATAAAATTATAATCATGCTTCGTACGAAGCTTGTCAAAGTAATCGGCAAATTCGGTTAACTCCGCAACCTTCTCAGGCACAGGGTAATGATATTCAATATGCTCGAAGTAATCGATCGGCATATCGAGTTTGGCCATGGACTCGAATACGTCAGTGTTCGCAAAATCGCCTGTCGGCCGTAGCACAGGGGTAGGTGTATGAATGAGCATCGGCGTGCTGTTCTTTTCTGACCCATTTTGCAGCATAAAAGGCAGCGACCAGATCGATCGCGGGCGGTCAAGGACAGGGGACTCCGCTGGGAAAAATCCGAAATTGTACCACATGCCTTGCCCTGTTTCGGATTGCAGCGTCTGCACATGATCCTCATTGTTCACACGCCACGTATGCTGGTTCGTTCCAGGGTGGAGCCAAGGAATACCCAGCTTTTCGAAAGCTTGTTTATGTAAAGCGATCTCAGCCTTCTCGTCTTCCGTACTCTTAAAATTATGCACAAAAATATGCGGATTTAGTTGTAAATGATTGTCGCGCGCGTACTGAATGAACGCGTTTAACTCTGCTTTGTAAGGGAAATGCGGATCGTCGATCGCCACAGGCGATCCAAACTCAATGCCGCCTACGACGAGGTCATCCTTGCTGTCGTGATTAAGATCCAGCCACAAAGGTACCGAATAATGGCCCGCCACCAAGGCATGGTCGCCGACTTGGTTCAAGGTTGTCCCTTCGAGGGGACCTTGTGCTGTCCAAGCGCCATCGGCGCCTTGGAGGAACACCTGCAGGTCCCCGTCGCTGCTGCCGACCACGAGATCTGGTCGGCCATCTTGATTGAGGTCACGCACCGCTGGCGCGGCGTGCGTGGCCTGGTGCGGCAGCGTGATGATTACGCTGCCTTTCGGTTCAAGATCCAGGGCCGCTGCGCTGCGGCCCTTGTAGAGCCACACTCGTCCATCGGCTGCGCCTAGGACGAGGTCGAGTTTGCCGTCGCCGTTCACGTCGGCGACGAACGGCGCTGCAGGCCCTGCGGGCAGCTGCAGCGCGGCACTGCCCGCGCGTACCGCCGCGGGCTGACCGAACCTGCCGCCCGCGAGCTGCGGCAGGGACCACACCGCGCCGGACTCGTCGGAGACGACGAGGTCCGTGCGGCCGTCCCCGTTCACGTCAGCGGCGTGAACGGCACTGTAAGGGCCGAGCTGGAGCGGCGCGCCGCTCTCCAGCAACAGCTTCGATGGCGCGCCGAACGTGTCGGGCTGCGCCAGGCCCTTCGGCAGCGGCTCACTGGCGTAAGCCGCCGCGTCCGGCCCTTGATTCGTGTAGACGTACACGAATCCGTCACTGCTGCCGGCCAGCACGTCAGTGCGGCCGTCGCCGTTCAGGTCCGCGGCGGCAGGGTACGCGCGGTAAGGCAGTTCAATCGCGCTCGCCAGATCGCGATCTTGGGGGTACGTGGCTTGCCGCAGTGGTACGCCGGCCGCCATGACGTGCAGGCCGCTCGCGTAGCCTGAGCCAGGCAGCTCACCGACGAACGACGGCTTCGCGTTCGTTCCTGTGTTGAGCTGCACGGTTATGCTCTCGCGCCATTTGCCCCAGTAGAAGGCGTTGCGAACCAACGTGAACGAGGGAACCTCGTTATACGTTTTGAGCGTCTCCGCCCAGGCAATGCCATCCTTTTGCCCAATGGCGGGCATCGCCTCGAAATGGTTCTGAAACGCCATCGCAGGTCGCCCATAAGGCCCAAGGCTTTTCTTCACGCTGTACCCGAGCGTCTCTTTCGAGACATAAGCCAGCAGCTCGCTGCGGTATTGCATGTTGGCAGCGGCCCAAGCAAAATTGAAATAAGGTTCAATCGGCAGCGCTCTTTTATTGAAATACGTCGTTCCAGGTGTAAATTTGCTCTCTGATTGATATTTGGCTGCATATTGGGCGAAGCCTAGCTTCGGATCCGAGCCGCTCATCATGTCATAGCCTGTGGCAAAGTAACGATTCGGCAGGAAATTGCTGCTGATCAAGACAGCGCCTTTGCCTACCCGATTATGCATAACAAGGGAAACGGGCGTCTTGGACTCGAATGCTTTACCCATGTTCACAACAGAAACACCAGCGGAAGGTGTAAAACCAAATCCAAGGTTAAAACCTGGCATATCATCCATTTTAGTATGCTTTAAATAACTGTTTGTAAATAGTTGAAAGGTTTGTTGAATGCCTTGCAAATTAATAGGTACTTGCGGATAGCTGAGCGTAAATGTGTTTACAGTAACAACAGATGAACCGAAATCAGTAAGCGGCAGCTTTTTCAAATCAATAATCGCTTTAGCCCCTAGGAAATCCAACGGAAATCGTTCAGCGAACTCATTTTCCAACAACAAATGGCCGCCTTGCTTCACGAACGCAATCAATTTCTCCTCTTGTTTCGTCCAATCAGGATCTTCAACTAGTCCTGGATCGAGATACAACGCATCATAGCTGCGCAGCTGACGGGAGGAGAGGGTAAGTAAGTTTTGTTTATCAATATGAACACCAGCCTGCAGGGTTTGCTCGAAATGGCCATAAGCCGCCGTATCGAAAGCATCACCATTCGTGGCATAGAGCAGCTTAGTTGCTTCTACTTTTGGTAAAAATAGAAGCAATACAACTAGAATGAGACAACTCAAACCGAGCCCGATCACCAATTTCAGTATACGAATTTTCGACAAAATCAACGTTATCCCTCAATTGTTAAAAAGATTGCAATTCGTCCTACTATCCTTGCCATTATAGCATTCATAGGTACGTTTGTTAACTTTTAAAGGCAAGACCGCCTTGTCGGAACGTGAAACCTATGGAAGTATCACCCTGCCCTAGATTCCCCCCTATTGTTTCTGTTACACTAAAGAGAAGACTTAGAGGGTCGGCCCATGATCTATAATTGAAAGGATTTGCTGCTATGCGTACGATACGGAGAGAAGATGTAGAATTATTAGCCCCTGCGGGGGATTGGGATTGTTTGCGAGCGGCTGTTGCCAATGGGGCGGATGCCGTGTTTTTTGGTGTGGAGAAATTTAATGCGCGCGCTCGTGCGCACAACTTTACGATGGCGGAGCTGCCCGACATTATGTCATTCCTTCATCTATATGGCGTTCAGGGCTTCCTTACGTTTAACATTCTCGTGTTTGAGGAAGAGTTGAACGACGCGAAGCAGTTAATTGAAGCGTGTGTGGATGCAGGCGTAGATGCGGTCATTGTACAGGATTTAGGTTTAGTCAAAATGATTCGTGAAATCTCCCCCGATTTCCCGATTCACGGTTCCACGCAGATGACGATTACATCGCCAGAGGCGGT
The DNA here is from genome assembly GCF_032271945.1 of Paenibacillus sp. MBLB1832. Taxonomy (NCBI): domain Bacteria; kingdom Bacillati; phylum Bacillota; class Bacilli; order Caryophanales; family Paenibacillaceae; genus Paenibacillus; species Paenibacillus roseipurpureus. The sequence continues at coordinate 177,320 of NZ_CP130319.1, forward strand.
TGAGTTTACCAAACCGTTCGATATCGAGCGTGTCGTGCTCGGGCGTGAAAATAATTTGAAACAAATCAAACAAATCGGTGATCAGGCGAAGCTTCCAATGGAAGTGTTCGTGCATGGTGCGCTTTGCGTTTCCTACTCGGGCCAGTGTTTAACCTCGGAGATGTGGGGAGGCCGCTCCGCGAACCGCGGCGAGTGCGCGCAAGCGTGCCGCTTGCCGTATGATTTGATGGTCGATGGCGTACAGAAGCCAATGGGCGATGTGACGTATTTGCTGTCGCCGAAGGATTTGGCAGCCATTGAAATCGTGCCTGAGCTGATCGAAGCGGGCGTTCGTTCTTTCAAAATTGAGGGGCGTCTGAAGACCCCTGAATATGTAGCCAATGTTGTGAGCAAATATCGCAAAGCGATTGATCGTTATTTCGATGGGGAGGACGCGCGACCTTCCAAAGAGGAAGTGCGTGAGCTGCAGCAAAGCTTCTCGCGTGGATTTACGGTTGGTTTCCTGCAAGGAACCAACAACAAGCAATTGGTCGACGGCACGTTTCCGAAGAGCCGCGGCGTGTTTGTGGGCCGCATCAAGCAGATTCTGCGCGATGCCGTCATCTGCGAGCTAGAGGCGCCGCTGAAGCGCGGCGACGGGCTTGTGTTCGACGCGGGGGACCCGACGAAGAAGGAAGAGGGCGGACGCATCTACGATTTGCGCCGCAAAGGCGAGAAACTCGAGGGTGAAGCCGAGGGTGGATTGATCGAAATCGTCATGGGACGCAACGATGTGGACCTGGGACGTCTTCATGTGGGCGACCGCATCTGGAAGACGAATGATCCTGCGCTGGACAAGCGTTTGCGCCAGACGTTTGAAACGGATAAACCTTACCGTACGTTCCCGGTAAGTGTAAGAGTGAGCGGCGTGCTCGGGGAGCCGCTGAAAAGCTGGTGGACGGACACGCGCGGCGGTCATACCGTCTTCGTACAGTCCGAGCTTCCGCTGGTTCAAGCGGAGAAGAGACCGATGGACGAACAGCTCTTCACCGAGCAGTTCGGTCGCCTGGGCGGCACGATTTACGAGCTTGCCGAGCTGGATGTCCAGCTGGACGGCGCGTTGATCGTGCCGATGCGTGAGCTGAACAGCATGCGTCGCATGGCTGTTGAGTTGATGGAAGACGAGCGCCAGAAGCCGCGCGCGTACATCAAGCGCGCCGTCGGCGTGTATGACGACGTGCCAGCTACTGCGGCCGTGAAACAAGCTGAAGCAGGTGGCTTAACGGCTTCCGAGCGCAGCGAGGTGGAGCTGACCGCGCTATGCCGCAACCTGGACCAGGTGAAGGCTGTGCTGGCGACAACGGACGTTGGCTTGATTTATGCGGATTTCGAATTTATTAAGCAGTTCCCTGCGGCGGTTGAAGCCGTTCATGCGGCTGGGCGCAAGATCGCCCTGGTCACGCCACGGATTCATATGCCAGGGGAAACGGGCTATTTTAAGAATATTCTAAAGCTGGGGCCAGATGCGGTTCTGATCCGTAACACAGGCGCAGCGTTCTTCTTATTGAAGCACCGCTTGGAGAATCCAGATGCGCACCATCCACAGCTGATTGGCGATTTCTCCTTGAATGTGGCTAACCATAAGACGGCCGCATTATTCTTGGAAGCTGGCTTGTCCAAAGTAACGCCATCGTACGATTTGAACATTCAGCAGATGGTCGATCTGCTTCGCCGTGCGGAAACATCCAAGCTTGAAGTCGTGATCCATCAGCATATGCCGATGTTCCACACGGAGCACTGCGTCTACTGTACCTTCCTCAGCGAAGGTACGGATTATACGAATTGCGGTCGTCCGTGTGAGGAGCAACGTGTGTCCTTGCAAGACCGAGTTGGCATGTCGCATCCAGTACGCGTAGATGAGGGCTGCCGCAACACCGTGTACAACGCGGTTGATCAGTCAGGCGCAGAGTACTTGAACCATTTCATGGACCTTGGCATCCGCTCGTTCCGTGTCGAGTTCTTGGAAGAGACGCCTGAGAAAGTAACGGAGATTCTTGAACTGTACCGTCGCGCGATCGATGGTCAAATCAGCGGCACACAAGTATGGCGCTCGCTGAAGGCGACGAACCAGCTAGGTGTCACTAAAGGAACACTCGTGAAATAGTGATGGTGTAAGGTAAGTAGACGAATAGATGTCGAAGTGACTCACGCAGGTGGTTTATTGTCTGCATGGGTCATTTTTCGTTTTGTACACACCCCACCCCCACCGCAAACCCCATCCCCGCCCCAAAATTCTAATTTAGGACCAACATCCAGAGGTCAACCTTCTATTCGATGCCAAGCAACATGCCAATGTGGAAGAGCAAGTCTACCTGATCGCCCGCCTCCAATATCTAAATGGAAAACATGCATCTAAATCGCTGATTTTTTGATAACAATGAGATATAACTGGAAATATCCAGTTAATCGTAAGCTTTCCTCTGGATATTCTGGCTTTGTGGGGAATTAGCTGTACTTTTCCAGTTATTTAAACAAAACCAGCAATTCCAGCAGAATTATCTGCATTTTTTCCAGTTAAATCAATCAGGCAGTATAAGGCGCCTCGACGCAGAGCATGTTCATTTAGAATGTCACCGCAAGTTCACAATTTAGACACAATATTTTAATCTATTTTTCAGATTCGCTTAATGTTGGTTTATTGTTCCTTCCGTATAGTGATGATGGTAAGTAATGAACGAATAGAAATGGGGGATCTTGGATGCTAGAGGTCAAACAAGTCAGCAAGCTCTACGAAAACAGCCGCGGCGTACATAACATCGACTTCTCGATGCAGCGTGGAGAAATCGTCGGCTTCTTGGGGCCGAACGGTGCTGGCAAAACAACGACAATGCGCATGATCACAGGTTACCTGAATCCGACGCATGGTCAAATCTGGGTAGACGGCCACTCCATGGCCGAAAGTCCGAAGAAGGCGCGCCGCAAGATCGGCTACCTGCCAGAAACACCACCTTTGTATCCGGAGATGACGGTACAATCGTACCTGCGCTTCATCGCGAATCTGCGTGACGTGCCTGCGCGCGAGCAGAAGCTCGCTGTCAGCGAAGCGATCAGCAAGCTGGGCTTGCAAGGTCGCGAGAAGCAAATCATTCGCTCCCTGTCCAAGGGCTATAAGCAGCGCGTCGGACTCGCGCAAGCGATTCTGCACAAGCCAGATCTGCTTGTTCTGGACGAGCCCACGTCGGGCCTCGATCCGAAGCAGATCATCGAGATCCGCCAGCTTATCCATGAGCTGGGCGAGAACCACACTGTGCTGCTGAGCACGCACATTTTGCCTGAAATTAACGCGATTTGTAACCGCGTTCTGATTATTAACCAGGGCCGCGTCGTCCTCGACGAGCGTCCAGAGCATCTCGGCCGCACAATGGGCGAGACGTTCGAGGTGTCGCTCGAGGTCAAGGGACCTCGCGAGCGGATCTTGACCGAACTGCGCAGCCTGCCGTCCGTCGGCGAAGTGAAGGAAGTCGACACGGCAGCGGCGAACGAAACGCCACCTGCACAGGCAGCGCCAGCGCTCGAAGCGGAGTCCGCGACGGACGAAGCCGCTTCTCCAGCTCTAGCCGTCGCGCCAACGCCGACGGAATCCGTGAAGCTGCTTGTAACCTCGGCAGATCGCGCCGAAGACATCCGCGAAGCGTTGTTCTTCCGCCTCGCTGGAGCAGGCTACCCGATTCTAGAGATGAAGCGGGAAAGCCTCAGCCTGGAGGATATTTTCCTCAAGCTGACGACAGACGAGCCAGCGGAGCCTGAACTTGTACCATCCGAGGAGGTAGACACCGATGCGTAGAATCTGGGCCATTTGCTCGAAAGAGCTTCAAATGTATTTCTTTTCGCCAGTTGCGTATGTCGCGTTTGCCTTCTACGTGCTGCTGTCGAGCTTCTTTTTCTACATTAATTTCGTGAGTGGACAGCCGCCGATCGTTGATGCGCGCTCCATTGTGGGCAACACCTCGTTCATCTATCTGTTCATTATCCCGCTCATCACCATGCGTCTAATCGCGGACGAGTTCCGTCAAGGAACCGATGAGTTGCTCCTGACGTCGCCAACAGGTATTGGCGAAATCATCTTGGGCAAATATTTGTCAGCGCTCATTGTGCAAATCGGTTTAGTAGCGGTCAGTTTGATCTATCCGTTGATTATGTCTGCGTTTGGCACACTGGATAAGCCTGTAACATGGCTGTCTTACTTGAGCATGTTCCTTTTAGGCTGTGCGATGATGGCGATTGGACTATTCGCATCCAGCCTATCGAATAACCAGATGGTAGCGGGAATCTCGGCCTTCGTTATTTTGCTCCTGCTCTGGCTCTTGGATTGGGTAAGCAGCAGCATGACAGGCAAATTAAAGGATTATGTCGGTCAATTCTCCTTGACCAGCCACCTGAGCAACCTGCAAAAGGGCGTGCTCCACGGCGGCGACATCCTCTTTTACGTGACATTAACTGCCTTGTTCCTGGTTCTATGTATACAAGTCCTTGAAAGAAAGCGTTGGAGGTGAGCGGAATGAATAAGTGGATACGGGGAACGAACGCGACAGTCCTATCAATCGCCGCTATCGGCATTTTCATCCTTCTGACAATCTTCCTACACTCGCTGAAAGGCTTTCAGGTAGATTTGACGAAGAACAAAAACTTCACACTCACAGAACAAACGACCACAACACTTCAAAATCTGAATCAAGATATTCACGTGATCGCCTTCACGAACAGTGGAGACGGCAATGAGTTCGTCACCCGTCAGGTGTCGGATATGATGGCGGAGTATAAGAAGCGCAGTGGCAAAATCACGTTCGACGAGTACGATATGCTCAAACAGCCTTCCATGGCCAAGCAATACGGGGTGGATCAAGGCGGAACGATTATTTTCGAGCTGGGTACCAAAAAGCAAAATATCAACTACTATGAACTGTTTAACGGGCAACAGGACGGTTCATATACGTTCTCGGGCGAAGAGAAATTTACGCAAGCGATTCAAAGTCTGACATCCACAGAGAAGCACACGGTTTATCTGCTCTCAGGTCATCAAGAGTACCCGGGAACAGCGATGAGTATATTCAAAAGCAGCCTGGCAGCTGCAAATTATGACGTCAAGGATTTGAACCTTTATGTGGAAGGCAAAATCCCAGATGACGCCCAAATGCTTATGCTGCTTGGACCGCAGAACGACCTGAACGATAAGGAAGCGTCACTCATTCAGGAATATTTGAAGGGCAAGGGCAAGATTTATATCGCCCTGGGCTTCAACAAGGATATGTCGACCAAATGGAAAAACATTGACGCGATCATGAATTCGTTTGGTGTTAAAGATCAACATGCGATCGCAATTGAAGCGAAGCAAACGTCCTTGTACGATCCTTTAACGATTATCCCGCAATACGGATCACATGATATTACGAATAAGTTGTCCAGCAATAATTTGATCACAATGCTTTCATTAGCAGTGACGTTGAATACGGATGAAAGCGCGCCGGATTATACGAAATCGCTGTTGTTGACCACAACGGATAAGGCTTATGGCGAAACGGATATCAATGGGCTGGCACAGTCCAAAACGAAGCAGGATGCGACCGATGTCAAAGGACCACTCAACTTGGGTTATGCGGTTGCGGATAAAGATAGCAAGCCGAAGGCTGTTATTCTTGGCGGTTCGACTTTTGTGCTGGATCAAGATATTCAGAATCAGGGGAATAAAGATTTTGCACTCAACAGCATCAGCTGGCTGCAAGAGCAGAAGGATCAGATTACGATCCGTCCGCGCAAAGGGGACGCGTATCAACAAGCGATGATTACGCCTAGCCAAGCAAACACCATTTTCCTCGTTACGATCGTGATCTTGCCGCTTCTGTTCCTGGTTATTGGCGGTTTGATCTGGTGGAGGAGGAGAAGAGGATGAAACGGTTTATTCCCACGATTCTGTTAGTCGTCCTATGTATTGGCGGCTTCTGGTACGCCTCAACCAAGGACTTCTTCCAAGAGAAGAAAGATGAACCGAAGTCCCTTCTGACCTTGAAGCAAGAAGAAGTGCAAGCCATCTCGCTATCTACGGAAGGCGGACTGACGCTACTGAACCGCACAACCAATGGATGGGATATGCAAAAGCCGCAAGCGGCGCCAATCAATGCGAACCAAGTGGATGCTTGGCTAGATGCGATAGGTCTCGTGACATCGACCAAATTGGTTGACGAGCAGGCGACGAATCTAGTCGAATACGGCTTGGATAAGCCAGTCGGCACCTATGAAGTCACCATGAAGGATGGCTCGAAGAAAGGCTTGCTCGTCGGAACGGCGCTGCCGATCCAAGGCTTCTCCTACGTGCAAGTGGCAGGTGCTCCTGCCGTGTATCAAGTGAGTGATCAACCGTTGACCTCGCTAAAGAAAGCTCCTGTGGATTTCGCGCAGACGAGTCCGATTCAGCTTGAGAACGACAAGGTGCAAAGTGTCAAGTTGACATGGAAGGGCCAGTCGTGGACGCTCGCCAAAAGCGATAAGGATAAGGTCGCTGCAGATGCGAGCTGGAAGCTGGGGGATAAAGAGCTCAAGGGCGCAGACGCAAGTCCGCTGCTGGATCAGCTGATCTTCCTGCACAGCGCAGAGCTTCCGCAAGCGGCCGCTGCGAAGCCGACGACAGGCGGAGAGCTTAAGCTCGAGATCGCCTTGACCGTAGATGGCAAGGACGTGACCGACGTCTACGAAGGCAAGAGCAGCGGCGATCAAATCTGGCTGGCTAAGCAAGGCGGGCAATGGGCTTATGCGCTAACCGCCGAAGACATTCAAAAATTAGCAGATGCCTATGCGGGGAAACCTGCTCAGCCTGCATCGTAATAACTAAAACTAACTGCTCCATACAGCCGTGTGCTGGGATGGGGCAGTTTTTTTGTTCAATCGACATAAAACGGCATAATTTGGGAAAAATAAAGGTAGGAAAGGAGGAGATGTGCCCATGTACAACGCGCAAGACAATCAAGGCAACGGACAGATTTCAGGTAAAGAGCTTTCGTATGTGACCGATACGTTTAAGAATGAAGAGTTACTAGCGAAGCTTTGTATCCAAGGTGCAGTGAACAGTCAAAGTCAGTCTTTGAAGAACGCATTAACTCACCTTTCGCAGGAGCGCATGCAAAATATGAGTATCCTGATCAATAGCCTTCAGCAGCAATCTGGCATGACACACTAATCACGAAGAAGGAGGTGCAATCAACATGTATCAACAACATTCGCAATCGAACGAGAATGCAACGCAAGTTCATTTGCAAGATTTGGACTATGCGAACTTCGTCTTATCCGAATTGAAACGCAGTGCGCGTGAATACACGACAGCCGCCTTGGAGGCAGCGAATCCAGGCATTCGGCAGACGTTTGAAACGCTGCTGCAGCATACCTTAGATGATCAGATGCTGATTTTCCAAGAAATTCAAAAGCTAGGCGGATATGCGACCCAGCCAGCCCAGCCGATGATGATTCAGCAAGAGCTGCAGAAGATGAGCCAAACCTCGCTGCAGGTGCAATCTCTTGTGCAAGAGCATGAAGGAAGTACAGCCACAGCAAGTTATGTTCAACAGGAGAGGGGGATCCAAGGATCCGCCCAGCAGAACATGCAGCAGCAACCTCCATCCTATCCGACATACACCCAACCGATGAATCAACAGTCTCATTCGCAAACGGAGCAGAATGAAGTGGCGGCTATCCACCAAGCGCCTACAGCTTTCCAACCTGTGAATTATGCGAATCAATTCCCTAATGCCGTGTACAACAGCAATCAGCGGAGTCAAGGCATCGGGGTGAATGCGATTCAGCATGCCTCACAGCCTGTTTCGTATAGCACACCGCCAACGCAAGGTAGGGGCTATCAGGATCAAAGTCATGCACCATCCAACTTTGGGCAAGCCTCACAAGAGCGTGGCTATGCGGCTTCCTCTCCACAGCAGGGTGCGAGCATGGGCGGTCCAGGCCCAGGATTAGGATCAGGCAGACCGCAGGCGCGCATTATTTCTCGCAATCAGCCAGGTCAGCCTTACACCACAGATGAAGGTTCATCGAGGCATCGGCCGCAGCATGGCGGTAAATATAGCTTTTAAGAACTACCCATCAACAGAAGAAGTCAAAACCGAGGCACCCGCATGACGATGGGGTGTCTTTTTCGCGCACGCAATCATGTCCCGCTATTTTTATAATTGTGGAATGTAAACGGCTTGGCACACATATATAAGAATCATAGGATGTCCAAACTTAGGGAAAAGGGAGTATCGCTCATGAAAAAAACATGGATGTATGGAGTGGCGACTTTAGTAGTATTAGGAACTCTAACAACAGCGTGCAGTTCCAAAGATGAGGTCATCCCCTCTGGCGTGACGGGAGCGAAGGATGCGGGAATCGCGACCGTAGCTCAAAGCAAATCAGACACAAGCTCGAAGACTGTTGCGACAGCAGCGAAGCCTGCCATTGACGCCAATTATAAGGTGGATGGGAAGAACGTGACGATTACGTACCAAACAGCCAATTTCAAATTATCCGAAGTTGACATGAACAAAGCGAATGTACAGGGAGAGGGGCATCTCCACCTGTATGTGGATGGCAAAATGAAAACGATGACTGGTAAGACAGGACCTTTAGTCCTGCAAAATTTAACTCCAGGCACACATGAAGTGAAGCTTGAACTTCAGCAAAATGATCATAAAGAGCTCAATGTCGAGAAAATTTTGAACATCACAGTAAAATAGTGAACATTTGTTCGTATACAGCCAAAATGAATCGCCTCCATAAGTGAGGTAATCCTTGGTACATATTTCTTCGAAAGACGGGCTAATAGCCCGTCTTTTGTCATTTGACAGCTATGTACACGTAGCATAGACTGTTCATAGTATGGCACAACTGCCGCTTAATCGGAGGGAAACCATTGATCGTCGATATACGCAAGTGGAAGCATGTTTTTAAACTGGACCCAGATAGGGATATCTCGGATGAGGCCCTGGATCGCCTGTGTTTATCAGGCACGGATGCCATTCTCGTTGGAGGCTCTTCAGGCGTCACCTTTGATAATACGGTAGATCTCTTAGCGAGAATTCGCCAATATGAGGTGCCTGTTGTCTTGGAAATTTCCAATCAGGAAGCAATTGTACCTGGATTCGATCTCTTCTTGATCCCGGTCGTACTGAACGCCGACGATCCTAAGTGGATCGTAGGGCAGCACCATGAAGCGCTCAAGGAATATGGCGCCTTATTGAATTGGGATGAAATCGTAGCGGAAGGCTACATTATTTTGAATAAAGAGGCGACAGCCGCTCAGCTGACGTCGGCTCGAACGGACTTGGATGCCAAAGACGTTGCTGCCTATGCCCGTATGGCGGACAAGCTTTTTCACATGCCTATTGTGTATGTGGAATACAGCGGTGCCTTCGGGGATATGGAGCTCGTCCGTCGGACGCGTCAAGTGCTGGAGCATGCCCGTTTATTCTACGGTGGAGGCATTGACTCCATAGAGAAGGCTGCTCAAGCGGCAGAAGCCGCGGACACCATCGTTGTCGGCAATATCATCTATAGCGACTTGGAGCAGGCGCTTCAGACCGTTAACGTGAACGCGAATTTTGATAGAAATGGAAGGTAATCCTAACGTGAATGAAACTGTCAATATTTTAGAAGCGATCAAAAAGTTGAACCCCCAGCAGCGCAAAGCCGTCGAAGCCGTCGATGGACCTCTCTTGATTATGGCTGGAGCGGGAAGCGGTAAGACGCGCGTGCTCACGCATCGCATTGCGTACCTGATCGGAACGCGCAAGGCGGCGCCGTGGAACATTTTGGCCCTCACCTTTACGAACAAAGCGGCGCGCGAGATGCAGGATCGGGTAGGCAAGCTCGTAGGCGGAAGCGGCAGTGACATTTGGGTGTCTACCTTCCACTCCATGTGCGTTCGCATGTTGCGCAAGGACATCACACGGATTGGTTTTACCTCCAATTTCACTATTCTGGACTCAGGCGACCAGCTTTCTGTCATTAAGGCCTGCTGCAAGGAATTAAACATTGATACGAAAAAATATGAACCGAAGACGTTCCAAGCGGCGATATCCACTGCCAAGAACGAACTTGTGACGCCGAAACAATTTGAAGATAAAATCGGGGACTACTTCGACGGGCTGACTTCGAAAATTTATACCCTTTATCAGAAGAAGCTCAGAAGCAACAACTCCTTGGATTTCGATGATTTGATTATGGCGACAATCCAGTTGTTCAAAGAAGTGCCGGAAGTGCTGGAATTTTACCAAAATAAATTTCAATACATTCATGTCGATGAGTATCAAGATACGAACAGAGCACAGTATATGTTGTGTCAGATGATTGCCGCGAAACATAAGCGCATTTGCGTGGTAGGGGACAGTGATCAGTCTATTTATCGCTGGCGTGGCGCGGATATTAGCAACATCCTTAACTTTGAGCAGGATTATCCCAATGCGACAGCGATTCTGTTAGAGCAGAATTACCGTTCGACCTCGAACATTTTGCAGGCAGCGAACAAGGTCATTGCGAATAACACAGGCCGTAAGCCGAAGAATCTATGGACGGACAAAGAAGGCGGCGTCGGGATTAAGCTGTTTCAAGCGGATTCCGAGTATGAAGAAGGCTACTTCGTTACGAACGAGATTAATAAGAATAAGTCGAATGGCAAACGATTCGGCGATCACGCCATCCTGTACCGTACGAATGCACAATCACGGGTGATCGAGGAAATTCTGATTAAATCGGATATTGCCTACACGATCGTCGGCGGGGTCAAGTTCTATGATCGCAAAGAGATTAAAGATATTTTGGCGTACTTGCGTCTCATCTCCAACCCGAATGATGATATCTCCTTGAATCGGATTGTCAATGTGCCGAAGCGGGGGATCGGGGACACCACGATGGACAAAGTAGCGGATATGGCCGCACGCAGAGGGCTTTCGCTGTTCGCGATGTTGGAAGAAGTGGATTCGCTCGAAATCAACACGAAGGCTAAGCATGCGCTTGCTGATTTCCGTGAAATGGTTGATAACCTCAACCGCATGGTGGACTACCTGTCTGTAACGGAGCTAACGGAGAAAATTCTTGAAATGTCGCAGTATCGCCTCGAAATGCAGCGCGAGAACACAATTGAGTCGAAGGCTCGTCTTGAAAATATTGAAGAGTTCCTGTCCGTGACCATGGACTTTGAGAAACGCAATGAGGACAAGTCCCTCATTTCCTTCTTAACCGACCTGGCCTTGATCGCAGATATCGATACCTTGGACAAGGACAAGCCTGAAGAAGAGCAGGATGCCGTTGTCCTCATGACGATGCACAGTGCCAAAGGGCTCGAATTCCCTGTCGTGTTCATCATCGGGATGGAAGAAGGCGTCTTCCCGCACAGCCGTGCTTTCGCCGATAACGAAGAGCTTGAAGAGGAGCGCCGTTTGGCCTATGTCGGCATCACGCGCGCCGAGCAAGAGCTGTTCCTCACGTGCGCCCGCATGCGCACGCTCTTCGGCCGCTCTGCCGCTAATGCGCCGTCGAGGTTCCTTCAGGAGATTCCGACGGAACTCCTGGAAACCGTCTCCGCTGGCGGCTCCAGCGGCGGCTTCTCCCGAGGGGGCCGTTCCGGCGGCTCCTCGTCCTGGAGCAGCGGCAGCGCCGCTGCATCGAGCCGTGGCACATCCACCGGCTCATCAACTTGGGGCACGCCGTCCTCCTTCGGGGGACGGCCTAGCGCTAGTGCAGGCGCTGGGGCCGCTGCGCCAAGCCCTGCGGCCGCGCCGAGACCGGCTGCGTTCCGGGCTCCGCAGCCTGCCGCAGGCGGCGCGGTGTCGGACTACAAAGCTGGCGACCGCGTTTCGCATGGCAAGTGGGGCGTCGGCACCGTCGTGTCCGTGAAAGGCTCGGGCGATGACACCGAGCTGCAAATTGCTTTCCCTGCGCCGAATGGCTTGAAGCGCCTGCTTGCGAAGTTCGCTCCGATCACGAAGGTGTAGGAGCAGTTCCTTTAAGTCTTTACGCTTGTACACCCGTCCAAATTCCCATTGAGAGAGGAAGAGCCCGTCATGTCCGATAAACTCGCGGCAATGAAAACCCTCATCCAAGAAATCAATACACATAATCACAATTACTATACGCTGGATCAACCTACGATCTCTGACGCCGAGTGGGATGCGCTGTACGATAAATTAACGAAGCTGGAGCAGGAGACAGGCGTCATTCTGCCAGCTTCACCTACACAGCGAGTAGGCGGCGAATTGCTTAAGGGTTTTGAACCGCACCGCCATTTAGCTCGCCTTTGGAGCTTGGACAAGGCGCAGAACGCCGAAGACTTACAAGCTTGGCATACGCGTGTCCTGAAGCTGATTGCCGATTACAATAGCAAAAACTCAGAAACACCGCTGCCCGACCCTTCCTACGTGGTTGAATTGAAGTTTGATGGTCTGACCTTGAACCTTACTTATGAGGGCGGTCAACTCGTTCAAGCATCTACACGTGGAAACGGGACAGTTGGCGAGGGCATTTTGGCGCAAGTCAAGACGATAAAGTCGATCCCGCTAGAGATCCCTTATGATCAAGGGACGATCGAGGTTCAGGGCGAGGGTATCATGTTCCTCTCTGTCCTTGAGAAGTACAACGAGACCGCCACAGATCAGCTCAAAAACGCTCGAAATGCAGCAGCAGGCGCCCTGCGTAATCAGAATCCTAAAATAACCGCAGAACGCAAGCTAAACGCTTTCTTCTATAACATCGGTTACTCCGATAACATTCAGTTTGAAAATCATGCCGATATGGTGCAGTTTCTGCGCGATAACCTGTTCAAAGTGAGCAACCGCACACGTTATTTTGCTACGATTGAAGAAGTGAGTACGGAGTTAGAGAAGCTTGCTGAGGAACGCTCCAGCCTCGATTTCCTCATTGACGGAAGCGTCGTGAAGCTGACGGATATGCGAACCCGTGAGGTGCTTGGCTATACGGAGAAATTCCCGCGCTGGGCGATTGCTTACAAGTTTGAAGCGGAGGAAGCGACGACGACGCTCCAAAGCGTATCTTGGGAAGTGGGCCGCACAGGCAAAATCACACCATTAGCACGCGTCGAAGCGGTTGATCTGGCTGGCGTTACTGTACAGAACTGTACGCTTAACAACATTGGCGACATTGAGCGCAAAAACCTCAAACACGCCCTTGGCTCTCTCGTCTACATCCGCCGCTCCAACGACGTCATTCCTGAAATTCTCGGCAAGGTGACCGAGGAGAATGACGGCGAAGAAATCGTGGCCCCGACGCATTGCCCGTCCTGTGGCAGCGAGCTGGAAATGCGCGGCGCGCATCTCTTCTGCCCGAACCGACTCGGCTGCTCGCCGCAGCTCGTGGGCCGGATGGCGCATTTTGCTTCGCGCGATGCGATGGACATTGAATTTTTCAGCGAGATGACCGCTTCTCAATTGCATCAAGAGCTGGGTGTCCGCGATCCTGCGGATCTGTACACCTTGCAGTTCGACGATCTCGTCAAGCTCGATCGCTTTGGCGAGAAGAAGGCGCGCAACCTGCTTGGCGCCCTCGATAAGAGCAAAAACCGCGATCTTGCGTCCTTCCTGTATGCCCTTGGCATACCGAACTCAGGCAAGACCACAACCAAAGTGCTCGCCGACCACTACCGCAGTCTCACTCGCATTATGGAAGCAACGACCGAAGAGCTTATCACGCTTCCCGATGTGGGCGGCATTGTCGCCGAAAGCATTCATTCCTTCTTCCGCGACCCTGTCATGGTGTCGAGCATCGAGCGGATGCTTGCCGCTGGCGTCAACCCCGTGGCAGAGGAAGCGCCAGTTATCGTGGCCAGCGAGGATAATCCTTTCTTCGGCAAAACGATCGTGCTCACTGGCACGCTTTCCACCATGGGGCGCGACGAGTGCGCGAAGAAGCTGGAAGCGCGCGGCGCGAAGATTACAGGCAGCGTCTCTAAGAAGACCGACATCGTAATCGCTGGCGAAAGCGCAGGCAGCAAGCTGACCAAAGCGCAGGAGCTGGGCATTCGTATCATTGACGATGAGCAAGAGTTGCTTCAACTGCTAGGCAAAGTCTAATTTAGAAATGAGGGAACGTGCCATGCCTGCCTTACATATCGTGAACGGAGACAGTTTTGGAAATAAACTGCGCGCATCGGGCATTGATGGTGAGATACTGGTGTGGCGGGAGTCGCTTTATGAGGGACCTATCGGGATGCACATGTCAGATAGCGTCCTTTTGTCTTTGCGGGCTTCCTATATGAATCACTGTTATGGCATACCTGAGAACTTGTTTACAAGCGGCACACTTCATCAAGAAGCCTTACTGAACAAGGCATCTAGCAGCGCCGACGAGCTTGTCCTGTGGTTTGAGCATGATTTATATGACCAATTGATGCTCTGTTATCTGCTCTCGAGACTTATGGACCGGCCATACCAGACATCATTAGTTAGCATGGATCATTTCCCAGGCGTGTGGCCTTTTTATGGCCTCGGCCAGTTAACTATCGATCAAATTCGTACGTTACACGGCACATGGATACCCATTCTTGAGGACCAGCTGCATCTCGCTCGAAAAGTATGGTCAGCCTACTCGGCTCCTGAGCCTTTGCCTATGGCTTCTATATTAGAAGAAGACTTATCTGTCCTGCCCTATCTCAAAAAGGCCTTAACGGCCCACACAGCACGCTATCCTTCTGTTCAAAATGGCTTGTCCGCCATCCAAGAGCTGATTCTCTCGCTGCTTAGGGACGGAGAGCTGTCGCTGCTCTCCTTATTCTCTCAAGTGAGTGCTGAAGCCAGTGGCTATGGCTTAGGTGATTTGCAGTTCTGGCACATCTTAGATCAGATGTGGCATTGCGATTATCCGCTGCTTCGAATAGCGGGGGCAACGGAGCTGCCGAAGTATGGCGAGGCATTGCCGCCGCAGTTTGATCAAGTTTGTGCAGGATTGACGGAAGTGGGCCGACTTGCCGCCACAGGAAAAGCTGACCATATCTCTCTGAACGGAATCGATGATTGGATTGGCGGCGTTCGCATGCTAGGTAAAAAGGATATCTGGCGCCGAATATCAGGTTCAATAGGCTTTTCTAAGTTGTAAGATAATGGCATTGAAAAGATGCTTGCATTTCGTTTTGAAACCTGATAATATATGTTCTTGTCACCGCAAGAAGCGATGCATTAACGCTTTAAACGGTAACGCACTAAAGCTCCTTGAAAACTGAACAAATGAATGATGTATATCAGCAAATTCAGTCACGCAAGTGACTACAATTGAGATTGCAAATCTCGCTAGCAAGTAATGAGCAAGTCATCTTTCTTTTATGGAGAGTTTGATCCTGGCTCAGGACGAACGCTGGCGGCGTGCCTAATACATGCAAGTCGAGCGGATCACACCTTCGGGTGTGGTTAGCGGCGGACGGGTGAGTAACACGTAGGCAACCTGCCTTCAAGATCGGGATAACTATCGGAAACGATAGCTAAGACCGGATAGCTGGTTCTCTCGCATGAGAGAATCATGAAACACGGAGCAATCTGTGGCTTGAAGATGGGCCTGCGGCGCATTAGCTAGTTGGTGAGGTAACGGCTCACCAAGGCGACGATGCGTAGCCGACCTGAGAGGGTGAACGGCCACACTGGGACTGAGACACGGCCCAGACTCCTACGGGAGGCAGCAGTAGGGAATCTTCCGCAATGGACGCAAGTCTGACGGAGCAACGCCGCGTGAGTGATGAAGGTTTTCGGATCGTAAAGCTCTGTTGCCCTAGACGAACAGCAGGGAGAGTAACTGCTCTCTGTGTGACGGTATAGGAGAAGAAAGCCCCGGCTAACTACGTGCCAGCAGCCGCGGTAATACGTAGGGGGCAAGCGTTGTCCGGAATTATTGGGCGTAAAGCGCGCGCAGGCGGTCATTTAAGTCTGGTGTTTAATCCCGGGGCTCAACCCCGGTTCGCATTGGAAACTGGATGACTTGAGTGTAGGAGAGGAAAGTGGAATTCCACGTGTAGCGGTGAAATGCGTAGAGATGTGGAGGAACACCAGTGGCGAAGGCGACTTTCTGGCCTATAACTGACGCTGAGGCGCGAAAGCGTGGGGAGCAAACAGGATTAGATACCCTGGTAGTCCACGCCGTAAACGATGCATACTAGGTGTCGGGGATTCGATTTCTCGGTGCCGAAGTTAACACAGTAAGTATGCCGCCTGGGGAGTACGCTCGCAAGAGTGAAACTCAAAGGAATTGACGGGGACCCGCACAAGCAGTGGAGTATGTGGTTTAATTCGAAGCAACGCGAAGAACCTTACCAGGTCTTGACATCCCTCTGACCGTCCTAGAGATAGGGCTTCCCTTCGGGGCAGAGGAGACAGGTGGTGCATGGTTGTCGTCAGCTCGTGTCGTGAGATGTTGGGTTAAGTCCCGCAACGAGCGCAACCCTTGATCTTAGTTGCCAGCACTTTGGGTGGGCACTCTAGGATGACTGCCGGTGACAAACCGGAGGAAGGTGGGGATGACGTCAAATCATCATGCCCCTTATGACCTGGGCTACACACGTACTACAATGGTCGGTACAACGGGAAGCGAAGCCGCGAGGTGGAGCCAATCCTTATAAGCCGATCTCAGTTCGGATTGCAGGCTGCAACTCGCCTGCATGAAGTCGGAATTGCTAGTAATCGCGGATCAGCATGCCGCGGTGAATACGTTCCCGGGTCTTGTACACACCGCCCGTCACACCACGAGAGTTTACAACACCCGAAGTCGGTGGGGTAACCCGCAAGGGAGCCAGCCGCCGAAGGTGGGGTAGATGATTGGGGTGAAGTCGTAACAAGGTAGCCGTATCGGAAGGTGCGGCTGGATCACCTCCTTTCTATGGAGACTCGGTCTTGATAAGACCAGTCAAGTGATATATAGGGATCTTTAATAATAGATTAAAGTCTCTCATTATTCACACAAATCGCTGATAACTCATTCTATTTGTTCAGTTTTGATGGAGTTTGCACACTTCTTTATTGAAGTGGTTCATCAATATGGGGCCATAGCTCAGCTGGGAGAGCGCCTGCCTTGCAAGCAGGAGGTCAGCGGTTCGATCCCGCTTGGCTCCACCATTAACTTATTGCTTACTTCCGCCGCCGATAAGGCGGTGTTGTTCACACTAAGGGCAATGGACGCAAAGTTTGTTCCTTGAAAACTAGATAACGAAACGAAATGTAAAGTAAGAACTTAGGTAGTAAGATCTTCGGATCTTGCACAATCTTTAAATGTTTTTTTCTAGGTTAAGCTAGAAAGAGCACACGGAGGATGCCTAGGCACTAGGAGCCGAAGAAGGACGTGGCGAACGACGAAATGCCTCGGGGAGCCGTAAGCAGGCTTTGATCCGGGGATGTCCGAATGGGGGAACCCAGCTGTGGTAATGCGCAGTTACCATGTAGTGAATACATAGCTACATTGGAGGCAGACCCAGGGAACTGAAACATCTAAGTACCTGGAGGAAAAGAAAACAAAAGTGATTCCGTCAGTAGCGGCGAGCGAAAGCGGAATAGCCCAAACCAAGGAGCTTGCTCCTTGGGGTTGTAGGACCTCATTGTGGCAAAAGTTCGGTAGGCGAAGTGATCTGGAAAGGTCCGGCATAGAAGGTAAAAGCCCTGTAGCCAAAATCGAATGTATGCCTAGAGGTATCCTGAGTACGGCGGGTCACGTGAAACCCCGTCGGAATCCGGCAGGACCATCTGCCAAGGCTAAATACTCCCTAGTGACCGATAGTGAAGCAGTACCGTGAGGGAAAGGTGAAAAGCACCGCGGAAGCGGAGTGAAAAAGAACCTGAAACCGTGTGCTTACAAGAAGTCAGAGCCTTCTATATGGGTGATGGCGTGCCTTTTGTAGAATGAACCGGCGAGTTACGTTCCCGTGCGAGGTTAAGTTGAAAAGACGGAGCCGCAGCGAAAGCGAGTCTGAATAGGGCGCCCCAGTACGTGGACGTAGACCCGAAACCGTGTGATCTACCCCTGTCCAGGGTGAAGGTGAGGTAACACTCACTGGAGGCCCGAACCCACGAATGTTGAAAAATTCGGGGATGAGGTGGGGGTAGCGGAGAAATTCCAATCGAACTCGGAGATAGCTGGTTCTCCCCGAAATAGCTTTAGGGCTAGCCTCGGATGTTGTGAGTTGTGGAGGTAAAGCACTGATTGGGTGCGGGGCCCGCCAAGGGTTACCAAGTCCAGTCAAACTCTGAATGCCACAAACTTAAGTCCGGGAGTCAGACAGTGAGTGCTAAGATCCATTGTCAAAAGGGAAACAGCCCAGACCATCAGCTAAGGTCCCCAAGTGTGTGTTAAGTGGGAAAGGATGTGGAGTTGCACAGACAACCAGGATGTTGGCTTAGAAGCAGCCACCATTGAAAGAGTGCGTAATAGCTCACTGGTCGAGTGACTCTGCGCCGAAAATGTAACGGGGCTAAACACGCCACCGAAGCTATGGCTTGCACGTATGTGCATGGGTAGGGGAGCGTTGTGTATACATTGAATTCTGACCGTAAGGACAGGTGGAGCGTACACAAGTGAGAATGCCGGTATAAGTAACGAAAAGATCAGTGAGAATCTGATCCGCCGAAAACCTAAGGGTTCCTGAGGAAGGCTCGTCCGCTCAGGGTAAGTCGGGACCTAAGGCGAGGCCGAAAGGCGTAGTCGATGGACAACAGGTGGAAATTCCTGTACCACCGTAGCCGTTATGAGCAATGGAGTGACGCAGAAGGATAGTGACGCGAGCTGATGGATGCTCGTCCAAGCAGTGAGGCTGGTTAGTAGGCAAATCCGCTAACCGTAAGGCTGGGCTGTGATGGGGAGGGAAACTTAAGTACCGAAGGTCATGATTTCACACTGCCAAGAAAAGCTTCTAGCCAGGCGAAGGTGCCCGTACCGCAAACCGACACAGGTGGGTGAGAAGAGAATTCTAAGGCGCGCGGAAGAACTCTCGTTAAGGAACTCGGCAAAATGACCCCGTAACTTCGGGAGAAGGGGTGCCTCGGTAGGGTGAATAGCCCGAGGGGGCCGCAGTGAAAAGGCCCAAGCGACTGTTTAGCAAAAACACAGGTCTGTGCGAAGCCGCAAGGCGAAGTATACGGGCTGACGCCTGCCCGGTGCTGGAAGGTTAAGAGGAGTGGTTAGGGGCAACCCGAAGCTATGAATTGAAGCCCCAGTAAACGGCGGCCGTAACTATAACGGTCCTAAGGTAGCGAAATTCCTTGTCAGGTAAATTCTGACCCGCACGAATGGCGTAACGACTTGGGCGCTGTCTCAACGAGAGATCCGGTGAAATTTTAATACCTGTGAAGATGCAGGTTACCCGCGACAAGACGGAAAGACCCCATGGAGCTTTACTGCAGCTTGATATTGGACTTTGGTACGATCTGTACAGGATAGGTGGGAGCCTTTGAAGCCTGAGCGCCAGCTTGGGTGGAGGCGCCGTTGGGATACCACCCTGATCGTATCGGAGTTCTAACCTGGTACCGTAATCCGGTATGGGGACAGTGTCAGGTGGGCAGTTTGACTGGGGCGGTCGCCTCCTAAAATGTAACGGAGGCGTTTAAAGGTTCCCTCAGAATGGTTGGAAATCATTCGCAGAGTGCAAAGGCATAAGGGAGCTTGACTGCGAGACCTACAAGTCGAGCAGGGACGAAAGTCGGACTTAGTGATCCGGTGGTACCGAATGGAAGGGCCATCGCTCAACGGATAAAAGCTACCCTGGGGATAACAGGCTTATCTCCCCCAAGAGTCCACATCGACGGGGAGGTTTGGCACCTCGATGTCGGCTCATCGCATCCTGGGGCTGAAGTAGGTCCCAAGGGTTGGGCTGTTCGCCCATTAAAGCGGTACGCGAGCTGGGTTCAGAACGTCGTGAGACAGTTCGGTCCCTATCTGTCGCGGGCGTAGGAAATTTGAGAGGAGCTGTCCTTAGTACGAGAGGACCGGGATGGACGTACCGCTGGTGTACCAGTTGTCTCGCCAGAGGCATCGCTGGGTAGCTATGTACGGAGGGGATAAGCGCTGAAAGCATCTAAGCGCGAAGCCCCCCTCAAGATGAGATTTCCCAGTATGTAAGACCCCTTGTAGACGACGAGGTTGATAGGTTCGAGGTGGAAGTGCGGTAACGTATGCAGCTGACGAATACTAATCGGTCGAGGGCTTAACCAAAATGAGAGACTTTAATCTACGATTAAAGATCCCTATATGAGTCCAAGAAAGTGAAGATAAGCTTTGTAGCTGATTCCGACTGCTTTCTCGGGGCCCAGAAAACCTAAGAACATCTTACCTTTTACGCAAGTTTCGTATCTAGTTTTCAGGGCGCAAGCCGACCTGAACTGATTTTCAGATGTTTCTTGGCAGAAGCATCACGTTTGGTGATGATGGCGGAGGGGATCCACGCGTTCCCATCTCGAACACGACCGTTAAGCCCTCCAGCGTCGATGGTACTTGAACCGCAGGGTTCTGGGAGAGTAGAACGTTGCCAATCGACTGAAAGAGCCTTACTTGGAGAAGTCCAGTAAGGCTCTTTTTTGCTACTTTATTGCAGGTAACATGAAGTCTCTTGGCTAGAAATTTTGACGAGGCCGCTCTTGCGATATGGGTAGAAGCGGAACATCATCCATAGCCGCGGGAACACCATCCAGCAGTGAAAGATCATTAAGTAGATTAGCCAGTTTTGAGGAATCCATGGGTACAAGATCAGGATCAGGGCAAGTCCAATGGCGAACAAGTGAAGCTGGACTTTGGTAACAAGGCGGACAGACGCATTGCCTTCTGGCAGGAAACCTGACCAGAAAATGCCCCAACGGTAAGACCAACCGCGCATTGCCATGCCGATGGTGAAGTGGAAATAAGCGCGAATGAGCAGCGTTTGAAAGATGAGCACCAAGGGATAGCTAACGAGTAACGGCAGCCAATCTGACGCCTCGAATTGCGAAAAGACTAGCAGCGCAAGTACGAGATAGTAGAGCACGATTTTATAGAGAGAATGGTATATACGTTTGATGAGTGTATAGCTGTAAATTGTAGATTGTTTGGATAAATTGGAATCGTGCGTGTTCGTCATTCGAGGACCTCCACAGACATAAAGCATCGTAATACTTTATTATCGGCATTCCCCTTCCAAAATATGAGGGTTTAGCTAGTTTAGGAGATTCTACATTAGGATATACTAAACGTAAATGATCATGGGGGGATCTGTATGGAGGAGAATCGGTTTGGACTATGTATGATCTGCGAGCAACAAAAGTTCGGAGGTATTTACATCGTGACAGCATTCATCTGTGATGCATGTAACAATGAAATCGTCAAAACGAATGTGAGTGATGGGAAGTATACGTTTTTTGTAAACCAAATGAGAAAAGCGATGTATCTAGGAAATGTGAGACAGTATATGAACTAAAAGGGAAGCTTCTTTTATAGAAGCTTTTTTGTTTTTTTGCCGCCAATCCTCTACTATATAGTTGAGAGAGACTTTAGATCAGCTCGAGGAGTTTGATTGGATTGCGCAATTTACATATAGATAAGGCCCGAGCGCCTCTTTATGAGGCAATGGTGGCTCATCAGGCTAAACATTCGGTGAGTTTGCACGTGCCTGGGCACAAATCAGGGCAGGGGCTCCAGGATGATGGAAAGCGTTTTTTGATAACCGTGATGTCGATTGATTATACGGAAATTACAGGCTTAGATGATTTGCATCATGCGGAAGGCGCGATTTTGGAGGCGCAGGAGCTGGCTGCTGATTGCTTCGGGGCAGAGGAAACGTATTTCCTCGTAGGAGGCAGTACGGTTGGGAATATTGCGATGATTGGCGCGGTTTGCGGCAAAGGTGACCTGATCCTCGTCCAAAGGAATGCACATAAATCGGTCATTCATGGTCTCATGTTTGCTGGTGCAAAGGCTATATTCATAGCTCCGCGCATAGACGCTGCGACAGGCGTTGCCACAGGGCTGCATATTGAGGATGTCAAACAAGCGTTGGCACTATATCCAACGGCAAAAGCCTTATTCCTAACGAATCCTAACTATTATGGGATGGGCGTCGATGTTAAGCTTTTTGCGGATGAAATGCATGATCACGGTAAGCTGCTGCTAGTGGATGAAGCGCATGGCGCGCACTTTGGCTTTCATGAAGATGTGCCAGCTTCAGCGCTTTCTCAGGGTGCAGATGCCGTCGTACAGTCGACGCATAAGATGCTCACCGCGTTGACAATGGGGGCCATGCTGCATGTCCAAGGACCGAGGGTCAATCGCGGCGCCCTCAAACAAATGTTGGCGATGCTGCAAAGTTCAAGCCCGTCCTATCCTATTTTGGCATCTCTAGACTTGGCAAGAAAAAGAGTACATACCGAGGGCCGCACTTGGTTGGATCAAGGTATCCAGCTGATGAAAGAGTTCCGAGCAGGGTTGGACGACATTGCCTTCTTTCGCTATTGCCCGCAGCGTATAACCCACGAAAAGGCTTACGAGACTGCGGATCCTTTTAAAATCGCGATCTATGATCCCTCCTTTCAACTGACGGGGTCTGAGCTCAAAGATCAATTGGAAGCGCAAGGCTGCTATGTGGAGATGACCGATGGGTATCTGGTGCTGCTCGTCTTTTCGGCGGCTTCCACAAGGGAAGATGTGCATCGAACGCTCGCGGCGTTACACAACATTTGTTTGGACATCAAGGTGCGGAAGCAGGAACTTCAAGCGCCTATCTCGAATATAATGAAATTACCCACCTATGTTACAATCGGGACGCCTGTTGGATTTGATCATCGGCGGGTTAATCAGGAAGAGATAACTCAGGTTTCGGTAGAGGAAGCGATTGGGAAGCGTTCAAGCGACATGGTCATTCCTTATCCCCCTGGAGTTCCTCTCTTATATCCAGGTGAAACGATCACAGCTTCCATCGCAGAGGCTCTCGTTTACTTGGCTGATCAAGGTATTCGGTTCCACGGAACGCATTTTGGACAGACGCACAAATTAAACATATACACGGATCACGAGATCATCTCGTGAAGCAGTAAGCAGGAGGAACAAGTGAACGGCATATTTATTACGTTTGAAGGTCCGGATGGCGCCGGGAAAACTACGCAGCTTCAGAAATTGGCACAAGAACTGAAAAAACTGGGACATGATGTCCTCGTGACGAGAGAGCCAGGCGGAACATCAATCAGCGATAAAATTCGCGGTATCATTCTTGATCCCGTGAACGCAGAGATGGTGGATCAAGCTGAAGTGCTTCTGTATGCGGCATCTCGCGCACAACATGTTCATGAGAAGATCCTTCCTGCGCTGAAAGCTGGACGCATTGTTCTCTGTGATCGGTTCATCGATGCGAGCGTAGCTTATCAGTCTTATGGGCTGGGTGTAGATATTGATACGGTGAAGAGCATTTCCAAGTTCGCAAGCTCAGGACTTCAAGCGACAAGAACGTATATCATGGATGTTCCTGTAGAGGTCAGCATGCAACGCTTGAATCACCGAGCTGGCGGTGGCGGCAGTGACCAACAGTTAGATCGGATTGAGCAGAAAAACGTAGATTATCACAGTCGCGTGCGGGCTGGCTTTCATCAGATTGCGGAGGATCATCCAGAACGAGTCCGCATGATCGACGCGAATCGTGCTGCGGAGCTGATCGCTGAGGATGTTTGGCTGGATTGCAGACAGCTGCTTGAGGAACATATTTCCGTCTGAAGCGGAAAGCCCATTATTAGTTTATAATAAAAGGAGGCATCATCCATGAAACTAGTCGTAGCCATTGTTCAGGATAAAGATAGCAACCGTCTTTCCAACGCTTTAATCAAGGAAGGCTTTCGAGCCACGAAGCTTGCCAGTACGGGTGGATTTTTGCGTGCGGGGAATACGACCTTTATGATTGGTACGGAAGACGATCGAGTGGCAGAGGTGATGACGGTGATTCGAGCCAATTGCAAAATTCGCGAGCAGCTCGTTACACCTGTTTCTCCAATGGGAGGAACGACGGATTCCTATATTCCGTTTCCAGTGGAAGTGCAAGTTGGCGGAGCGGCCGTATTCGTATTGCCTGTTGAGCGATTTGAGCATTTCTAAACGAATAAATAGATGTTTATGAGGATGGATGCGTCTTGAAAATTAATCCGGGGTGGCAGCCCATCGGTAAGAACGTCAAAGTAAACGAGAATGTCCCACCGCCGCAGCTGGCCCCCCGGAATTTTGCTGATATCATGCAGCAGAATGATGAGAAGTATACCCAAGAGCAGCTGACCAAGATGGCGCAGCAAATTAACGTCCAGGGCGATCGTTTGTCGAAAGCGATGTCAGTTAGGGAACTGCTGCAATATAAATTGTTGATTCGTCAGTTTCTTGAGGAAACAGCTAGGCGCGGTGTGCAATTAAGGGATACGAAGGGCTGGGATCGACGCGGTCGTTCGAAACGATATAAGCTTTTGGAAGAAATCGATCAGGAGCTCCTCTCAATTGCCGACGAAATGTTGGAGACGGAGCAGGGGCGTATCGATCTACTGCAGAAAATCGGAGAAATCCGAGGAATGTTGATTAACTTGTTATTTTAAGGATGGAGCGAAGACCAATGTCCTTCCAAGCAATACCCGGACAAGCAGCGGCGAAACGGCTTCTGCAGAACGGGCTGCGTCAAGATCGGCTGTCGCATGCTTATATTTTCAGCGGTCCCGTTGGAACGGGGCGTTCGGAGATGGCGACAGCGTTAGCGAAAGCGATTTATTGTCAAAATGGGACGGATGACGCGTGCGGCGAATGTTTGGAATGCCGTAAAGTGGAGCATGGCAATCATCCTGATCTTCATATGGTCGCGCCTGAAGGCGCTTCAATCAAGATTGAGCAAATTCGTGAGCTCCAGAAGGAGTTTGCATACCGAGCGACAGCATCAGGAACGAAGATTTATATTCTGTATCAAGCTGAAAAAATGACGATACAGGCGGCGAATAGCCTTCTGAAGTTCCTGGAAGAGCCTAACTCGCGCGTGGTCGCAATTCTTATTACGGAGAATGGCAATGCGTTGCTGCCTACGATTCAATCGCGGGCACAATGGATTCAATTCACGCCGATGGCGCGTGAGCAGATGGCCTTAACCTTGCTGGAGGAAGGCTTGCCAGCAGCCCTAGTATGGCCAGCGACACACGTAACCGCAGGCTTGCAAGCGGCGAGAGATTTAATTGGCTCGAATTGGTTTGCAGAAATGAGAACCGTAATGTTACAATTAGCAAAGGAGACGCTCACACGTTTCCCTACTTCTATGATTACCGTGCAACAACGGATTGTGAAAACAGAGCTCGCGGATCATGTGTCGACGTTGTTCGACTTGCTGATCCTGTGGTTTAAAGATATGGTGCAGCTGCGCCTTGAGCGCAGGGACAAGCTTGTATATAGTGACCAGCTGGACTGGATGAGCTCGCTCGCGTTAAGTCGAGATGTCTCGGTATGGGTACGCATGATGGGGCAAGCCGTAGATTTACAAAAGCGACTGCGCTCCAATGCCAATTCTCAGCTGGTTATAGAGAAAATGCTCGTGGAGATGCAGGGGGTGTAAGATGTACGCAGTAGTTGGTGTCCGCTTTAAGAAAGCGGGTAAAATATATTATTTCGATCCCATTGATTTGCCGATTGAGAAAGAAAGTGCCGTTATCGTAGAGACCGCGCGCGGTGTCGAGTACGGCAAGGTAGTCGTGGGCAAGAAGACCGTGAAAGAGAATGATGTGGTGCTGCCCCTCAAAAAGGTGATCCGCATTGCCGATGAATCCGATGCTGATTTGGTCGAAGAGAACAAAAAAGCGGCCAAAGATGCTTTCCAAACTTGTCATGATAAAATCAAAGACCACAGTCTTAAGATGAAGCTTGTGGACGTAGAGTATACCTTTGACCGCAATAAAATTATTTTTTATTTTACGGCAGAAGGGCGCGTCGATTTCCGTGAGCTCGTGAAGGATTTGGCCAGCATTTTCCGGACAAGAATTGAACTTCGTCAAATTGGTGTGCGCGATGAAGCAAAGATGCTAGGCGGGATCGGTCCGTGTGGGCGGATTTTGTGCTGTTCCTCCTTCCTAGGTGATTTCGAGCCAGTTTCCATTAAAATGGCCAAAGATCAGAATCTTTCTCTGAATCCGACTAAAATTTCGGGATTGTGCGGAAGATTGATGTGCTGCCTGAAATATGAACATGATAATTACGAAAGTGCCAAGGATTCATTGCCGACCGTAGGGCGCCACGTGATCACCTCATTTGGTAACGGCAAAGTACTCGGTTTAAATATTAAAGAGCGTACCGCAAAGGTTCAACTATTTGATCTTGGGAAAGCGTTAGACCTGCCGTTCGATGATGTCGTAGAACAAGAATAGAATCGGGTTCCAAGGAGGCGCTATCCAGTAAGCATGCAGGGCACTAGAGGTGAAAGCGTGGATAAACAGGATATTTTTGGACAGATAGATGGCATCGAAGAACGAATGGGTACCACGTATGCAGAATTAGGTGCCTTGAAGAAACGAATTATTACACTCATTGAAGAAAATAAGAGATTAAGCATCGAAAATCAGCAGCTGCGTAAGCTCATTCGCCAAGAGGAAACGGTGGTGGAAGAGCCAGCGCAACGTACGGAAGAACCCGTGCAGCTGCCTGGGGCTGGCTATGATAATTTAACCCGCTTATATAATGAGGGCTTTCATATTTGCAATGTGTACTATGGACACCTTCGGACAGAGGGCGATTGTTTGTTCTGCTTATCTTTCTTAAATAAATAAGATATGGTACGACCGTAGGGGTAAATCCTTTACGGTTTTTTTCAATAATGCTGTACAAGAAAGGAAATCCGTATGAAGCAAGTTCCGTTACAGCCAACCGAACGAATGGATGATTTATTGACCTACGATTTGAAAATTATACAAAGTGACGAAGTGTTCAGCTTCTCGTTGGACGCTGTCCTCTTAGGACGATTCAGCAGTGTTCCGCCGAAGGGGCGGATCGTTGATTTATGTACAGGGAATGGGGTTATCCCCTTGCTACTGTCCACACGAACGCGAGCTGATATCTGGGGCGTTGAAATTCAAGAGCGCTTGGCGGATATGGCCGTGCGTAATGCTGAAATCAATGACTTATCCCAGCGATTGCATATGATCCAGGGGGATTTGAAGGAAATTCATAAGACGTTAGGTCACGGGCAATTTGATGCTGTTACCGTGAATCCACCCTATCTGCCCGTACCGAATGGTGAGCAGAACAGCAATGCGCATTTTGCTGCGGCACGCCATGAAATTCATTGCACGCTGGAGGATGTCATTTCAGCTTGTGCTAGACTGGTGAAGGCTGGCGGTAAAGTGGCGATGGTACACCGCGCTACACGCCTAGTCGACATCATTTGCCTAATGCGCCAATATCGCATTGAGCCTAAGCGCATTCGCTATGTGCATGCCCGCGCTGGCGAAGAAGCGATGATGGTGTTGATCGAAGGCATGAAGGATGGCAAGCCTGAGATTCGCACGCTGCCGCCGCTGATCGTCTACACGGAGAAAGAAGAGTATTGCCAGGAGTTGAAAGAAATTTACTACGGTGGGCGGAGCTCCCTGGAGTTTTCATAATCTAAAGCGATGAGGGACGAACTGTGAGTTTAACGATACAGAAAAGCTACCGCGAGGACCAGAGCGGTGTAGGTACGCTTTATTTAGTTGCCACACCAATTGGCAACCTCGAAGACATGACCTTCCGCGCGATACGCACGCTGAAGGAAGTGAGTATGATTGCCGCTGAAGACACGCGGCAAACGCGCAAGCTGCTGACCCATTTCGAAGTCGCGACGCGACTGGTCAGCTATCACGAACACAACAAGGGAGCAAGCGGCCCCGAACTGGTCCGCTTGCTCCTTGAAGGGCAGAGCATCGCGCTCGTCAGCGATGCGGGACTGCCGGCCATTTCCGACCCAGGCTATGACCTGGTGCGGATGGCCGTAGACGCGGGCGTGCCGGTGGTGCCCATCCCGGGCGCGAATGCGGCCCTGTCGGCGCTGATTGCATCAGGCTTGCCGACAGAGCGGTTTGCCTTCGTCGGTTTTCTCCCGAGGGAGAAAAAGGATCAGACGAAGGTGCTGGAAGGGCTGCAGCATGTGCAAGACACACTGCTGTTCTATGAATCGCCGCACCGCGTGGAGAAAACACTTCTGCGCATGGCGGAAGTGTGGGGGGCGGAGCGCCGGGTTTGCCTCGCCCGCGAGTTGACGAAGCGGTACGAGGAGTTTGTTCGCGGCACGATCGCAGAGTGCCTCTTGCACTTAGAGCAGTACCCGCCGCAGGGCGAGTACTGCGTCATCGCCGAAGGCGTGTCCGCCGCGGCCGCGCAGGAAGCGGCCGACGGCTGGTGGGAGGCGAAGTCGCTCGCCGAGCACGTCGCCCACTACGAGGTACGCGGGAGCGACCGTAAGGAAGCGATGAAGCAAGTCGCGGCGGATCGCGGGATAGCGAAGCGCGATGTGTATAATGCATTGCTCGAGCGGTGAGCACAGGTAACGCATGGCTAAGGAGGCTCCGTCGGGGCCTGCCAGCCATTCGCTTTTTTCCAGACAAAAAAAGATCTCTAACCCGTGGCCGAAACCAACAAAGTTAGAGATGAAAGGAGATATGAAAAAGGTTAGAATTACCAATAGGATAAGTGCTACTTCTATTATATACTACTTTTCTTATTTTGTCACAGGTGTTGGCATATCTGCTAAACAAATATGGCAAACAATTTTTCCTTTGAAGTAAGAAACGTTCTCCGCATTACCACAGAAGATACAAGCAGGCTCATATTTCTTCAACATGATGCGCTCGCCGTCTACATATATTTCCAAAGCGTCTTTCTCACCAATACCCAACGTGCGGCGCAGCTCGATCGGAATAACAACGCGTCCTAGTTCATCCACTTTTCTTACGATACCTGTAGATTTCATCATCTATTTATAAACCCCTTTCGAATTTATCAAATTTTTATCAAGATCGTCATGTTTCGACATATGCTTAAGAATATGATACCAACCATTCCCAAAATAGTCAACCATATTTTCCAAATGAAATCGGAATTTTGTCTAAATTTTTTCATTTTTGTGTCATAGGCAAAAGACCGAGATCACGCTTAAAATAAGGATTCGTCGGGAATATATTACGGCAAGCGGGTCTGTAGTCGCATCGATAAATACCTAAAAAAGCATGTTTAACCAAGTGAAAAATTGGAATTTGAAATTCGACAAAATACGACAAAATCCGCAATTGTTTGTCGGAAATGTCGAACACATATACAATAATAAAGGGAGGTCGACCGCAATGAAAGAAGAGAAAGTATTCAAAGATCCCGTTCATAAATATATTTATGTGCAGGATGAGACGATTTGGGATTTGATCAATACGAGGGAATTTCAACGTTTGCGCCGCATCCGACAGCTAGGCACCTCTTATTTGACCTTTCACGGGGCCGAGCATAGCCGATTCTCGCATTCGTTGGGAGTGTACGAGGTCACTCGGAAAATTATTTCGCAATTCGAACGCAACCATTATGAGGACTGGCCGAAGGAAGAGCGGTTGCTTTGTCTTTGCGCCGCATTGCTGCATGATTTGGGACATGGCCCGTTCTCGCATTCCATCGAGAAGGCTTTCGGCACGAGGCACGAAGATTGGTCATGCCGTATTGTGCTTGGAGATACGGAGGTAAACGAAGTGTTGAGACGGGTATCGCCTGATTTTCCGAAAAAGGTAGCCGGTGTCATTTGCAAATCGTATAGCGAAGAAATTGTGGTGAGTCTTGTGTCCAGCCAATTGGATGCCGACAGGATGGATTACTTGCTGCGCGACGCCTACTTTACTGGAGTCAATTACGGAACGTTTGATCTAGAACGGATTCTTCGCGTGATTCGTCCATACAAAGGTCATATCGTTGTCAAAGAGAGCGGGATGCACGCCGTAGAGGACTACTTGATGTCTAGGTACCAAATGTACTGGCAGGTGTATTTCCACCCCGTTACGCGAAGCGCCGAAATTCTGCTGCATAAAATTTTTGCCAGAGCCAAGCATTTATATGAAGATGGGTATGCGTTTGGTTTTATGGTGGAGCCTATTCATCATTTGATACAGAATCAGATTTCGCTGGAAGATTATTTGGTGCTCGATGAGTCGGTTATGCAGACGATGCTGACCTTCTGGTGCAATGAGAAGGACGCGATTCTTAGTGATATGTGCAAAAGGTTCCTGGATCGCAGGCTGTATAAATACAGTACTTTTGACGAAAATCAGGAGCATTTGATTCAGAGGATGGAGCATGTGATGCGAGAGGCGGGGTTTGATCCTTCTTATTATATGGAGATCGACTTTCCGTCCAATCAATCGTATGATGTATATCGCGCAGGCGAGCATGACGATAATTTGCCGATCCTCCTGCTGGATCATAAGGAAAACTTAACGGAAATATCCCATCGTTCGGAGATTGTGCAATCGATTAGCGGTTTTCAAATGGGGAAACATCATGTGTACTACCCTGAAGAGCTGCTCGAGCGATTAAGCGCCGAGAATTATGCTGATGTTTGGGCCATGCTAGGTGAGCAAGATTAAATAGATTTTATCAAGTTGGAGATCGAGGAGAAGAGACATGCTGACGGATTCACATACACATTTAAATGCAGAACAATTTAACGAAGATCAGGCTGAAGTGATTCAGCGCGCGTACGATGCTGGTGTCACGAGAATGGTCAATGTCGGCTTTAATCGCGAAACGATTCCGAGCTCTATCGCCCTTGCGGAGAAATACGATTTCATTTATTCCACGGTAGGTTGGCATCCTGTCGATGCCATTGATATGACGCCGGAAGATCTCGATTGGATCGAATCCCTGTGTCAGCACAAGAAAGTCGTGGCGATCGGGGAAATCGGCTTGGATTACTACTGGGATAAGTCGCCGAAGGACGTCCAGCAGCGGGTTTTCCGTGAGCAGATTCGTTTGGCGCGCAAGCTCGGGATGCCAATCGTCATTCATAACCGGGATGCGCATCAAGATATTGTACATATTCTAAAAGAGGAAAAGGCGTCGGAAGTCGGTGGCATCATGCACTGCTTCTCGGGGAGCTGGGAAACGGCCAAGCAGTGTCTGGATATGAATTTCCATATCTCATTCGGCGGGCCTGTTACCTTCAAGAATGCGGTTCAGCCCAAAGAAGTGCTCGCACAGGTGCCGCTCGACCGTCTGCTCATCGAAACGGATGCGCCTTACCTGACGCCGCACCCATTCCGCGGTAAGCGAAATGAAACGGGATATGTTCATTTAGTGGCCGAAACCGCCGCGGAAATTCGGGGGATGTCTCTGGAAGAGTTGGCTGAAGTTACAACGAATAATGCGATTCGTTTACTCGGCCTCAAGTAAGGCATTTTTCTTGAACTTGCGATGGAGTATGACTCCGCTAACGAAGCTAATGCAGATGAAACTTAACGCAGGTACGATGAGATAACGGATTGGAAGACCAGGCATGTAAGGAATGGTTAGCAGGACAAGCTCCACGGTAAGCGCCAACCATATGAGATAGGCCAAAGCGCGAGCTTTGCCTTGAGGTTCGAGCGGGTACATGCCAAGCCAGAACGTATACCGATGAGCTCGCTCAAGCGACGTTACCTGGATCATGGATATCGCCAGCGTGATAACCAGAATGATGCTGCGTACGGAAGCGGTGTTCGAAGCAGCGATGGCTAAGGCGCTAATCATGGTAATACGCAGGAGAATCGCGAACAATTCGGTTCGCAGCAATGTTTTGGTGTAGATGTATAGATAAGCTGAATCCTGTCGAAATGGGACAGCTCGCGTAAGTCCGCTGATCCAGCTTCGGCGGGCTATTCGCGTTGGCAGTTGAGGCACGTCAATGAACCAGTTGAAGAAGGCATAGAGTTTTGCCTGTTGTTGCTTTTCTTTGGCGATCAAATAGTCCCAACCAATGAAATAGCGTGACACATTGCGGAATACCGCCAGCCATATGAATAATAGAACTAATGCAGCTAGACTAGCCCAAAGGACGCTATAGTGAAATTGGATGGTGAGCAGGGCTAGCGAAGCTGCCCAACGTAAGCAGACGGAAGCGAATCTCGTTCGCTCAGAGACGAATCTACCTTCTTGCCAACTGGCGGATAGGTGAACTATTTTTAATAGAAGAAACAGGATGAGCATCAATAGAAAAGGTTGTGCCTTAGAGCCTAAACAGTGGTAATACAGCGGTGCCACGGCCACCCAAGCTAGTAGAAGCCAAACACTCTGCATGAGATAGCTATACAGGAAACTGCTTCTAAAATAGATGCCCATTTCATGCTCGATACGTAATAGAAACATGCGGTCTGCACTGCGAGTTAATGTTCGTATGGAGCTGGCAGATAGGGAAGGCGTGAGCACGAGAAGCACGATCCATAGGTACGGATAATCTGTCGGAAGATGCTGTAATGTTTTTGCATAATAATAGGAAGAAACAATGACAAGAAACAACAAGAAGCCGATAAAGTTGCTCCGTGCGGCGTACTGCCAATAGCCCATGGATTCCTTCCAATAATAATTAAATCTCTGCCTCCATAAGGCCTGTGTATTCAATGCATATGTAGTATCCTCTGAAGGGTTCATTGCGGATCTCCTTGCACGAGCTTGTAGAAGATGTCGTCTAATGACGCATGAGGCAGCACTGTTTGTGCGCGCAATTCGACTAAATCACCCTGTGCGACCCGATGCCCTTTGTGAAGTACGACATAGTTATCGCAATATTTCTCAATTGTAGACAAAATGTGCGAAGAAATGAGAAAGGATGCGCCCTTTCGCTTCATATGGACCATGAGGTCGAGTAAAGAGCGGATCGCGAGAGGATCCAATCCGAGAAAAGGCTCGTCGATGATGTATAGGGAGGGCTCGATTAAGAAAGCATTCATGATCATCACCTTCTGCTTCATCCCTTTGGAAAGGTGGCTGGCGAAGCTGTTAAGCTTGTCTCCCATCTGAAATTGCGCTAACAGCGATTGGGATCTAGTGGTGAAGTCGGCCTTGGATACACCGTACGCCATAGCGGTCAGTTCCAAGTGTTCACGGATCGTTAACTCCTCGTAGAGCTCAGGGCTTTCTGGGACATAGGCATACGTAGAACGATAAGCGATGGGATTCTCCGTTAAGGTTAACCCATTGATGTGAATGGATCCTTTCTGAGGTTGCAGCAATCCCAAAATATTCTTAATTGTAGTACTTTTACCTGCGCCATTGAGTCCAATTAATCCCATCATTTCACCAGGTTGAATCGAGAATGTGAGATCGTGAAGAACGGGTTTGTTTGGTAAATATCCCCCGAATAAAGCGTTTACTTGCAAGATGGGCCCCATCTCAATTGCCTCCCTAAATAGCAAATTATTGGTATTTTCGAATAGAGATCTTCCAGAATCATTATAAACAAATTTGAATTTTTAACCTAGTTTTAGCCACAGTGGTATAAGAAAAGGTGTATACGTACGTTATAGTTAGAGAAATGCAGATAAAATGAGGTTATATTTGAAAAATAATCGAAATTTGAGCAATTTAGCCCTTTTTAACGGGTGTATATCCCTTTACAGGTTGTGATTAACAGCGTAATATACTTTTCATAATAACTTAATATCCAATTTGCCAATTTTCCATTCGCTGAGTTCCAAATGTGGAAACGGGGGAACCACTGCAAGCTTGATTAGCGTTCATACGCTGGCAAGTGAGCAGATTGAGTATCAGGGGTGAATCAGAGACGTAAGCAAGCAGCTTGCGCCTCAGTAGGGCGACTCTCACGTCCGAATCCGTCAGCTAACCTCGTAAGCGTAAGAGAGGTAACGATTGTCGTGCGTGCTATTTGTATTTCACTATGCAAACTAAGCCAGCGAGAAGAGTCCTCTTCTTGCTGGCTTTTTGTCCACATACAGGGTTCTACACAGATCAGATGACATAAAATGACCTGGAATTCATAGGATGTTGAAGAGGTGAAAAGGGGGGGACGACCCGATTCGGCGTAAGTACCACCGATGACGGCGAGCACGTTAAGTTAACTAAAAACCTTAGTCGCGTCAAATTTTATCATGCTGTAACCTGGCGGCGAGGCTTTGAAGGAGGACCGAAGAAGTGGGCAGTATCTCATTTAGCGAGACCCATGTAAAACGATCATCCAGCATGTCCTTCGCATTGCGATGGAAGCATGAAAACTTGCGTTTGATTTTAAGCCTAGCTCTAATCTCAATCGCAATGACTTTCATGTTTTTGGTGTTGTTGTACGGAACGGCTACCAAGAGCGTATCCGTGGTTGTGAATGGACAAGAAACTATTGTGCACACGAAGCAATGGGTCCTGCAACGCCTACTGGATGAACAAGCCATAACGATTGGTGAACACGATGAAATTTCGAGCGCCCTGACGACCAAAATCAAGGGCGGCGATAAAATCGTCATCGAGCATGCTTCGCCAATTCAATTGACTGCTGATGGAAAGACCACCACTGTTTACACAACTGCAAGAACGGTAGAAAGTGCATTGCAACGTTTAAATATTGCACTTGGGGAGAACGATCGCATCACTCCCGAACCGACAGCCGCTCTCGGCGCTGGCGATGAAGTCAAAATCGTACGTGTGACCAAAGTGACGGAGGAAGTCTCTGAACCGATCGCATTCGAGACAGAGAAGAAGAGTGACGCTAATTTACTCAAAGGGAAAGAGCAAGTCGTTCAAGAGGGTAAAGAAGGCGTACTGGTGAAGAAGAAAGAAAAGACTTTCGAGGACGGCGTTTTAGTCGCGGAAGCAGTTGTGGGTGAAGAAGTACAAACAGAAAGTATTAGCAAAGTAGTTGCCGTTGGCACGAAGAATCCCGTTGTTGTGCTCTCCGCCTCCTCACCGAGTGTGGATGAAGTATCTAAGAATGGTGTCACCTTCGGTTATAAGCAAATTCTTAAGAATGTGAAGCTCACCGCTTATTCAGCGGACGCAGCATCGACGGGAAAAGATGAGGGTGCTTACGGTTACGGTAAAACCTATACAGGGACGACTGTAACGGAAGGGCGCACGATTGCTGTTGATCCCAAGGTGATTCCACTGGGTTGGTGGGTCTACATTGAAGGTCTTGGCTTCCGTCGTGCTGAGGATATCGGCAGCGGCGTGAAAGGCCAGATGATCGATGTTTATTTCGAAGATCATGGCTATGCCAATAAATTCGGAACGAAACAAGGATATACCGTCTACATTGTCGGTCCCAAAAAACCGTCAGAGAACTAACGTGTAAACGTTCGTTTCGGCGGGAACACTACCCTATACACGTAGCTTGGCGACTGCCTGCGCGAAAGAAGAGGAGACCCCTCTTCTTTTTCTGCGTACTGGGGGCTAGGAAGGAAAACGGTTCATGATTAAAGAGATGATCGTTGTCGAAGGTAAAGACGATACAGCTGCCATTAAGCGGGCTGTGGAGGCGGATACGATTGAGACGGGCGGTTCGGCCATCGGGCAAGCCGTGCTCAAACGGATCGCGCTCGCCCAGCAGCGCCGAGGCGTTATTATATTCACGGATCCTGACCACGCTGGTGAGCGGATCCGCAAGATTGTTGCAGCCAAGGTGCCAGGCTGCAAGCATGCGTTCATTACACAGGAGCAAGCTGCGTATAAGGGTGATATCGGCGTCGAGAATGCGACGCCAGAGACGATTCGCCAGGCGCTGCAGAACCTGCGCACGGAATATGACGGCGCGGTCTCGCAGCTTGCGATGGAAGATCTGATCGCCGCTGGCCTCATCGTGCACCCGGACGCGGCGGCTCGACGCTTGGCCGTAGGCAACGCCTTAGGCATCGGTTATTGCAATGGCAAGCAATTTTATAAACGCTGCGCGATGTTTCAGATTTCTCGCGAGGAATTCGAGGCGGCCCTCGAGCATTTGAATTGAATCAAGAGTACGAAAACCTATAGATAACGAGGTCTATTCTATGACGACAAACGGACAAGAAGTCATTGTAACCGCAGAAGATGTAGCCACACCGAGTAAGACGAAGCAGATTATTAAGAAAAACGGACTTGTGCTGAAGAAAAGCTTAGGCCAGAACTTCCTGATTGATCAGAACATTCTGGGCAAAATCGTGTCGGCCGCTGAGCTTGGGCCAACGAAGGCTGCGCTCGAGATCGGCCCTGGCATCGGGGCACTCACACAGCAACTGGCCAAGCTCGCGGGCCGCGTGCTGGCCGTCGAGATCGATCAGCGTTTGCTGCCCATTCTGGACGAAACGCTGGCGCCATACCCCCATGCCACTGTCATTCATGGGGATATCTTGAAGACCAACCTGCCGGAGCTGTTCCGGCAGCACTTCGAGGGCGTGGATGGCGTCAGTGTCGTCGCCAACCTGCCCTACTACATCACGACGCCGATCATCATGAAGCTTCTCGAGGAGAAGCTTCCGCTGGAGAATATCGTCGTGATGATTCAAAAAGAGGTGGCTGACCGCATGGCGGCCAAGCCGGGCACCAAAGATTACGGCAGCTTAAGCATTGCCGTGCAGTTCTACTGCGTGCCGGAGCTAGTCACGATCGTGCCGCGCACCGTCTTTGTTCCACAGCCGAATGTGGATTCTGCAGTCATTCGACTGCGTGTGCGTCAAACGCCGCCTGTTGAGGTGGCGGACGTTGACTTCTTCTTCGCTGTCGTGCAAGCTTCCTTCGTACAGCGCCGTAAAACGCTTTACAACAACCTCGCGGCAAGGTTCTTTAGCAAAGAGAATAAATCGGAGCTGGAAGCGCTCCTGAACGGCTGCCAGATTGAGCCTTCACGCCGCGGTGAAACGCTAAGCATGGAGGAATTTGCTCGCTTAGCAACGGCCCTGCGCGCGCACGGCTGCAAATAACCCGCACCAAATGCCTAGTCTCGCCATAGGATACCCGTAGGAGGGGATTTGTGCGATGAGGCAAGGAGACTTTGTAACCCGTATTTCCTATGGCGGCGACGTCATGTTTAAAATTGAACGCATCGAGCATCTCAAAGCCATTCTGCGAGGTGTAGATTACCGACTGCTGGCGGATGCGCCGCTGTCAGATCTGAAGAAGATCAACAAGGAAGAAACCTTGGATCATCCGCGATCCAGCTCGCCTGAATTTCGGGAGTCCTTGCGTCGGTTGGCGGTGGCTCAAGTGCATCTGCAAGAGAAAAACCAACAAACCGTTCAACATAAACAAAAGAATCACCAACATAATTCCTATTTCGAAGTGCCCGGTCGGGTGCTGCATCTTGATGGAGACCCGAGCTACCTGCGGAAAAGCATGCAATTGTACGGCGAATTGCGTGTGCCGGCAGAAGGTTTCTTCTTTCATGAATCACAAATGGCCGAAGCGCTGCAACGTCTATTGCCGCAAATTAAGCCCGACATTGTGGTCATCACAGGTCATGATGGCATTCTAAAGAACAGGCAGGAAGGCAGCCCTGGCAGCCTGACTAGCTATAAGAATTCCCAGAACTTCGTGAACGCGGTTCGCGTGGCTCGTCAATACGAGCGCAATCGCGATACGCTAATCATTGTAGCGGGCGCTTGTCAGTCTCATTTTGAGGCGCTATTACGAGCTGGCGCGAATTATGCAAGTTCACCTGCGCGTATCCTCATTCATGCCTTAGATCCGCTGTGTATCGCGGCTAAGCTGTCTTATACATCCTCGAGAGAGACGATTTCGATGCTGGATATCATGGACCTGACGGTAACGGGGCTAGATGGGCTAGGCGGGATCGAGACGCGCGGCAGCTATCGCATGGGCGTCCCAGGTATTCAACATACAGAAGAGTCGGTTTAACCTACGAAACACTTGCTTGTCATCACTTCGCTTAGGAGGGTGGCGGAGGAGGTGTTCTTTTTTTGCCCTGATTCCAAAGTAACTGGAAAAGTGTGAATAATTTGCGAACTTTGGTGACAACCTGATGAGAGAGGGAAATCGGAAACCAATAAAAATGGCGTTGACAACGGGAATGGGGTGCTGATATAATATTTGACCTCATTTGACATGGATGTCCGAATGGGTTATAATTGACAAGGAAAGAGGTGGTAGTTGACAATGGCAAAAAATGCGCTGTTGGAAATCAAACGCAGTTTGGAGCCCCACGTCGGGCAGAAGATCATGTTGAGAGCGAATGGCGGCCGTCGCAAGACTGTCGAGCGTTCTGGAGTTTTAGAAGAAACCTACCCTTCTGTGTTTATTGTGAAATTAGATCAAGAATCCCACGCTTTCAAACGAGTGTCATACAGCTACGCCGATATTCTGACCGAGTCCGTTGAAGTAACGGTTTGTAACGATGATGGACAGGTTCGCATCACTTATATCCAACATTAGCTTAAATAGCATGACGATATGGGCAGACCTGAGGGTCTGTTTTTGCTTTTTATACGGGTATGCATGGACCAGCTGCATGAGGGCAATACTAACGGAACCAACATCCATGACTGTTTATGATGGGTGCAGCCTTGTATAAGTTAGTGCTTACGAAGCTATTTTCTGACGAAAAACGTTAAGGAGGTTATGTTATGGCTCGAAGAAGAGGTATCATGTCGGAAGGTTTCAAGCATGAGTTAGCGAAGGATCTCGGTTTCTATGATGTCGTTCAACGTGAAGGTTGGTCGGGAATTCGAACGAAAGATGCGGGGAATATGGTTAAGAGGGCGATCCAGATCGCTCAGCAACACTTAGCTAATGAATATGCTGCTGCCAAGCCGCAGGTACAGACTTCGCATACTTCCTATCGTCAGCCAAGCGGCTATCAACCCATTTATCAAGGTTCTCAAGCCTCTGCGAATTATACGCCGAATTATGGTTCTAATTATGCGCAGGGCTACGCTTCCAGTCACACGCCAGGTTACACGCCAGCTTATAGTTCTAATCAGCCACAATCCGTCACGATGAATCATGTGATTGCGGGTTCCCAGCAATCGGGTCAAGGAACGCAGCGTTCATATTATAACTAGCTAAAGCATTTGCTTTAGCTTTTTTTATGCGTATTTGTTATAATATCGGAATGGCAGACGAGCAAAAGAAGGTGATCGGATGAAGATTTTTGAGAAAGCACCAGCAAAAATTAATTTATCTTTGGATGTTCTACATAAACGACCGGACGGTTATCACGAAGTCGAAATGGTGATGACGATGGTTGATCTGGCGGATCGGATCGAAATGCAGGAGATGGCGCGAGATACCATCATTATCTCAAGTCAGGCGGGCTATATTCCGCTGGACGAGAAGAATCTGGCCTTTCAGGCCGCACGCCTCATCAAGGACCGCTATGACGTCAAGCAAGGCGTGTACATTCATTTGGATAAGCGAATCCCTGTAGCGGCAGGATTGGCTGGCGGAAGCAGTGACGCGGCGGCTACACTTAGAGGGCTTAATCGGTTGTGGAACCTCAACATTTCGAATGAGGAGCTCCAGATTCTTGGCGCAGAGCTTGGCTCTGACGTCCCTTTCTGTGTCACAGGCGGAACGGCGCTTGCGACTGGACGCGGTGAGAAGCTGGAGCCTATCTCGGCGCCCCCGCAATGCTGGGTCGTGCTGGCGAAGCCTCCGATCAACGTATCAACGTCCGAGATCTACGGGAAGCTGAACGCGCGTGGGATTAAGCAACACCCATCTACGGCAGGCGTGCTGAGTGCGATCAGGGACAAGCAGTTTGACCGCCTTTGCGACAATCTGGGCAATGTGCTGGAGGGAGTGACCTTGGATCTCTATCCAGAGGTGAGACATCTCAAGGAATGCATGCAGCGCTTGGGCGCAGACGGCGTGCTGATGTCTGGCAGCGGACCGACGGTGTTCGGCCTCGTATCCAAGGAAGCCAAGGTAGCGCGTATTTATAACGGGTTGCGCGGCTTCTGTAAAGATGTTTATGCCGTGCGGATGTTGACGTAATAAGGAGTCAAGAAAGGGCCCTACGTGAGGGCTCTTTTTCTGTCTTTAGGGGTATACTGGTAAATATGGTTCGGGCAGAAGAATTACGTTATATTTATGTCAGGTTCGTGTCAATATATTTTTCATGGTAAGCTTGAATAAATACGTATAAAAGTGGTATATTTTCATTATAATATTCGGATTTTTGGGGGTAGTGCGATGAAAAAGTTGAAAAGGAGCGCTAGGCTGGTAGAAATGACACAATATCTGTTATTTCGCCCCCACTCGTTAATCCCTTTAACGACTTTTGCCGAGCGTTACAACTCCGCGAAATCTTCCATCAGCGAAGATCTTGCCATTATTAAAGAAGTTTTCGAAGAAGAAGGATTAGGCGAGCTTAACACGCTTGCTGGGGCTGCTGGCGGCGTGAAGTTCTCTCCCAAGGTGCCGAAAGACATTTCGCTTAAATTTATCCAGAATCTTTGCTTGCAGCTGCAACAGCCAGAGCGCATTCTACCTGGCGGCTACTTGTACATGTCGGATATTATGGGTCAACCCCAATATTTGAATGAAATCGGCAAAACCTTTGCATCCGCTTTCGCGGGTCGGGACGTCGATGTGATCATGACCGTGGAAACGAAGGGGATCCCGCTCGCCTACGCAACAGCTACGTATATGAACTTGCCTGTTGTCATTGTGCGCAGGGATAGCCGAGTCACGGAGGGTTCAGCCGTTAGCATTAACTATGTCTCAGGGTCCAACAAACGGATTCAGACGATGTCTTTGGCTAGACGCGCACTCAAGGAAGAGTCCA
Source organism: Paenibacillus sp. MBLB1832 (assembly GCF_032271945.1). Lineage (NCBI taxonomy): Bacteria > Bacillati > Bacillota > Bacilli > Caryophanales > Paenibacillaceae > Paenibacillus > Paenibacillus roseipurpureus. Next base: position 218,025 of record NZ_CP130319.1, read on the forward strand.
AGGTACTCATTATTGATGACTTTATGCATGTTGGTGGTACGATCCACGGCATGATGGATCTTTTGGCTGAGTTTAAAGCAACCGTACAGGGTGTCGGTGTATTCATGGAATCCTGCGAGGCTGAGGAGCAGCTCGTGGATAACTACGTTTCATTAGCACGACTCTATGGCGTAGACTCCAAGACGAAGCAAATCACGGTAGAGCCAGGTAATTATTTTGACACGAAATAATCAAAAAGGAGATTCATAACGCATGGAATTCATTTCAACTTCCGCAGCGCCGGCTGCGATTGGACCTTACTCCCAAGCAGTTAAGCTGGGCAACCTGTTATTTACGTCGGGACAGATTCCGTTAGGGTTGGACGGTCAAATCGTACAGGGCGGGATCAAGGAGCAGGCGCATCAGGTTTTTGCCAATTTGAAAGGTGTCTTGGAAGAAGCGGGTTCATCTTTTCAAAACGTGGTGAAAGCGACGGTTTTCTTGAAGGACATGAATCAATTCGGAGAGCTCAATGAGATCTATGCTTCCTACTTCGGGGAGCATAAACCTGCTAGATCGACCGTTGAAGTTGCGAGATTGCCTCGTGATGTCAGTGTCGAAATTGAACTAATTGCTGTGATTCCTGTCGAAATTTAACAGAAACATTAAGAACACATTAAATTATCAAAAATTTCAAAAAAAGAAGAAGGAATTTGTACGGTAATGTGGAATATTACACCCAAGTCTCAGAGATGGAAAAAGGTGGTGAACACAAGTGCAAATTACAGATGTTAGACTCCGCCGGGTAAACTCCGAGGGGAGGATGAAGGCGATTGCTTCTATTACCATTGATAACGAGTTCGTCGTACACGACATTCGTGTCATCGATGGCAATAACGGAATGTTCGTTGCTATGCCGAGCAAGCGAACACCAGACGGGGAATTCCGCGATATCGCTCATCCGATTTCGTCTACAACTCGCGAGAAAATTCAGGCAGCAGTACTCGCTGAATACGATCGTGCGGCTGTAGAAGAGGAAGTTATTGAAGAAGGCGCATAATTCAGATTATTGAGAGGGCCCTCGGGGCTCTCTTTTCTTTTCACAGGAAACAATGCTATATTGGGGGAAGAACTCATTCGTAGATAGAGAAAATGGAAACTGATATTTCAAAAAAGAGGAGTTGGATTTTCGTTGAAGCTCATGGCAATTGTATTGGCTGCCGGCCAAGGTAAACGGATGAAATCGAGGCTGTACAAGGTGCTTCACCCGGTTGTAGGTAAACCGATGGTGGGTCACGTTGTGGACACGCTGCAACATATACAAGTAACGAAAACAGTCGTCATTGTTGGTTTTGGTGCGGAAGCCGTGAAAGGGTACCTAGGAGATCGCGCGGAGTATGCGCTGCAAGAGCAGCAATTAGGCACGGGTCATGCGGTGCTGCAAGCGAAGGACCTACTTGGCGACGAAGATGGCATGACCGTTGTCATTTGCGGAGATACGCCGCTCATTACGGCAGCTACGCTGCAAGAGACGATCGCACTGCATCAGCAGTCTGGCGCGGCGGCTACGATTTTGACAGCGCAGCTGGACGAGCCGCATGGCTACGGACGTATTATTCGCGGCGAAGACGGACGCGTTACGCGTATCGTAGAGCAGAAGGATTGCAGCGCGGAAGAGGCGGCTGTCCAGGAGATTAATACGGGGACGTACATTTTTGATAATCGCAAAATGTTTAAAGCGCTGGCTTCTGTAACGAATCAGAATGTACAGAATGAATACTATTTGACCGATGTCATCGGCATCCTGACGAATGCAGGAGAGATCGTGCAAGGCTTCTGTATGGCAGATCCGGCTGAATCAATTGGTGTGAATGATCGTGTGGCGCTGTCGGAAGCGGAACAGCTCTTCAAAGCGCGCATCAACCGTGAGCATATGCTGAACGGCGTGACGATTATTGACCCGATCAACACATATATTGAGAAGGACGTTACCATTGGTGCAGATACGGTGCTGCTGCCAGGTACGATTTTGAGAGGGAAGACACAGATTGGCGAGCAATGTACGATTGGGCCGCAAACGGAAATTATCGATTCGGTTATCCAAGATGACGTGACGATTAAGCAATCCGTACTGCAGGATGCATTCGTAGACAGCGAGACATCGGTAGGGCCATTCGCTTATCTAAGACCAGGAGCCAAGCTGGGCAAGCAAGTAAAAGTCGGCGACTTCGTTGAAATTAAAAATGCATCTCTCGGAGATGGCACGAAAGTGTCTCATTTGAGCTATGTTGGTGACGCAGTTGTCGGGGGTAATGTGAACATCGGCTGCGGGGCGATCACGGTGAATTACGACGGGTTTAATAAAAACCTTACGGAAATCGGCGATGATGCGTTCGTAGGCAGTAACGTCAATTTGATTGCACCTGTGAAAATTGGGAATGGGGCTTATGTGGTGGCAGGTTCCACGATTACGCGTGATGTGAACCCTGGCGATATGGCGATAGCCCGTGAACGTCAAGAGAACAAAGCGGGTTATGCTGACAAAATTAAAGCTCGGATGAAAGCGAAAAAGGAAAGCAAAAGCAAGTCGTAGGGAATAAAGAAGAAGTGAACCTTTGATGTAAGGGGAACGCGGCACGCAGCACAGAGCTGTCTGTGGCAATATCCCTTTCTCAAGGGTTTATTTGCGTAACACAAATGTAAGCGCTTAATATCCTGGGCGAGAGATAAACGTATGTGTCTTGCGGCTATAAAATGTTTGATTTATTTTAACAAAATGGCGGTTATACATCTCGACATAGCCTATATCCTTGTGTGAATTTTGATAGTATACTTGGACGGGTACGTCCGCATCGACATGATCTTGGAAATGATCATCTTGGGTGAGCTGTTGTCCATGAAGATACATCGTTCTTTTATCACCTACAGCTTATGGAATGGATAAATCGGGGAAGATAATCATAAAAACTTTTCATTTTAACAATAACTGTTAGAAGCGGGTTCCGCAAAGGTTTTTTCACAATGGGATCATAATTTTTTTAATGTTGTAAGGTTCAGATAGGGGGATATTGAAGATTATGAAATGTTTTATCGGACTCGGAAATCCGGGCAAGCAATATGAAATGAACCGGCATAACGTCGGATTCATGGCGATTGACCGCTTCGCGGCTAGATGGGGGATCACCTCTTTCCAAAGCAAGGGCAAGGGATTGCTTGCCGAAGGGAACGTGGAAGGCACGAAAGTTTACTTGTTGAAACCGATGACTTATATGAACCTGTCGGGAGAATCAATGCGTGCGTTCCTTGACTTTTATAAAGCGAAAATTGAAGATGTGGTGATCGTGTATGACGATATGGATACCTCCTATGGGCAGATTCGTCTGCGCTACCAGGGCAGTCCTGGCGGTCATAACGGAATTAAATCGATTATTCAGCATGGCGGAACGCAAATTTTTAATCGCATTCGCATTGGCGTGAATCGACCAGCCCCTGGCTACAATATTGCCGATTATGTGCTGTCCAACTTTTCCAAAGAAGAGATGAAGTCGATGAATGATGTGCTGGATCTCACTTGCGATGCGATGGAATTCTGCTTGAAAGAATCGTTCGAGAAGACGATGGCCAAGTTTAATAAATAGCAGTAATTGATCATATGTAGCTATCCTATTCGAAATGACAATGGCAGATTCGGCTAATTTCTCCGAAGAATGGTCATACTAGGATGTAATCGAATTGTCGAAGGAGGCATACATATGATCAAGTATATTTGCAGGCATTGTCATACCTTTGTCGGGGAAATTAATCAGCGCGCGATTACGGAGCAGCAGTTAGGCTTCCATTTCTTGACCCCTGATGAGCGTAGAGATATAATATCGTATAACACGAATGGAGATGTTACGGTTAGAGTTGTTTGCGACTATTGCCATGAGGCGCTAGAAGCGAACCCGGAATTATCCCTGCTAGCCAGTCCGTTGCAATAATTATCATGCGTATAAGAGTTAATAGCCGAGGCAAGTGTGCCGAGGCTTCTTTTTGTGAGGGGAGTGTACTTGTTTGCAAGCTTTAATTGGAGCTTTTTCTGCGGATACTGACTTTCAAACGATCGTGACAGGCATCAAGTCCGAGATGAAAGAGCAGCTCATTGCTGGTTTGACGGGCTCCTCCAGGCAAATTATGCTGGCCTCACTTGTGCGGGATTTGGAGCGTCCGCTTTTTGTTGTTACCCACAATATGTTCGCTGCTCAGAAGATCGCAGAAGATCTGCTGGAATGCTTATCGCCCGAGGAAGTGCTGCTCTATCCGGCACAAGAACTTCTTACGATTGAAGAGGCGGCGTCGAGCCCAGAAATGCTGGCGCAGCGGATTGATGTATTAACCAAGCTTGCTGGCGGATACCGGGGCGTCGTCATCGCGCCTTTCGCGGGTGTGAGAAGATTGCTGCCGATCAAGCAGGTGTTTGAGGAATCGCGTGTCACGATTAACGTCGGAGACTCGGTGCAGCTAGACGAGCTGTTAGCTTCCTTATCGAGCCTGGGCTACGAGCGAGTTGAGCGCGTAGAGACGAAAGGCGAGATGAGTGTTCGCGGCGGTATTTTGGATCTGTATCCATTGACGTCGGAGAATGCGATACGTATTGAGCTTTTTGATATTGAAGTGGACTCTATTCGAACTTTCGATGTAAGTGACCAGCGGTCAATTGACAAATTAACGTCGGTGACGATCACTCCGTGCCGTGAGATTCAAGCCGATAGAAAGCGGTTACAATCAGCAGCGCAGCACGCGCATGAACTTCTGCAAGCGCAGCTGGCTAAGATGACCGAACGTTCAGCGAAAGACAAGCTGCTTGAAGGCATCGGCCACGACATCGAGCGCTTGCGCGAAGGGCAGACATTCCCTGGCATTTATAAATATATTTCTCTCCTTTATACGGAAAGACAGACGCTCATTGATTACATGCCCAAGGATTCGATTCTTATCATCGACGAGCCTGCTCGCTTGTTAGAAACGGCGAAGCAGTTGGAACGCGATGAAGCCGAATGGATGATGCATGCATTAACTGAGGGGAAGAGCTTGCCGGCTTTTGTGCTGTCCAAAACGTACGAAACCTTGCTGCATCGCAGACCTTTTCCAACGCTGTACATGTCCTTGTTCCTGCGTCAAGTCGCGGGCATTCAGCCGCAAAACATCGTGAATTTCGTATGCCGTGTGATGCAAAATTTCCACGGGCAGATGAATTTACTCAAAGCGGAAATGGAACGCTGGAAGAAGAATGGCAGCAAAGTCATCCTTCTCGCCAATGGCGAAGAGCGTGCGGAACGGGTGCGCCGCGTCTTAAGCGATTATCAGATCGAAGTGCCGGAGATTGTCGACGGAAACTTGCAGACGGGCTTCGAGATGCCGTCCATTCATCTGGTCGTCATTACGGAAGGCGAGATCTTTACTCAGAAGCAGCGCAAAGCACGTAAAGTGGAGAAGAAGCTGGAGAACGCGGAGCGGATTAAGAGCTATCAAGAGCTAAAAGTCGGCGACTACGTTGTCCACGTGAATCACGGGATCGGTAAATATGTAGGCATCGGCACTTTAGAGGTTGGCGGGATTCATAAGGATTATCTGCACATTATGTATGCAGGCGGCGATAAGCTGTCTGTGCCTATTGATCAGATTGATTTGATTCAGAAATATGTCGGCTCTGAAGAGAAGGAACCGAAAGTCTATAAACTCGGCGGCGCTGATTGGGCACGTGTGAAGAGCAAGGCCCGCGCGTCCGTCAAGGATATCGCTGATGAGCTGATTAAGCTGTATGCTGAGCGTCAAGCTGCGAAAGGGTATGGCTTCGGTAAAGACAGCTCGTACCAGAATGAATTCGAAGCGATGTTTCCTTACGATGAAACGAGAGACCAGCTGCGCGCTATTGAAGAGATCAAGAAGGACATGGAGAAAGAGCGTCCGATGGACCGTTTGCTCTGCGGTGACGTGGGCTATGGGAAGACCGAAGTTGCTGTTCGCGCTGCCTTCAAGGCTGCGATTGACGGCAAACAGGTTGCTGTGCTCGTTCCGACGACGATTCTGGCGCAGCAGCACTACGAAACGTTCCGTGAGCGCTTCTCGGGGTATCCGTTTAACGTGAAGGTACTAAGCCGTTTCCGTTCCAAGAAGGAACAGACGGAGGTCATGAAAGGCGTCAAGAAGGGTACCGTGGATGTTGTAATCGGGACGCACCGCCTCTTGTCGCAGGATGTCCAGTTCAAGGATCTCGGCCTACTGATCGTGGACGAGGAGCAGCGTTTCGGCGTGTCCCACAAAGAAAAGCTGAAGCGGCTCAAGACGAATGTGGACGTGCTTACGTTGACGGCGACCCCGATTCCGAGAACGCTGCATATGTCCATGTTGGGTGTGCGAGATTTATCGGTCATTGAGACGCCGCCAGAGAACCGTTTCCCTGTACAGACGTACGTGGTTGAATACGGGCCAACCTTGGTGAGAGAGGCGATTGAGCGCGAATTGGCGCGTGAGGGCCAAGTGTATTACCTATACAATCGTGTACAAGGCATTACGCAAATTGCGGATCAAATCTCCATGATGATTCCCGATGCCCGTGTCACCGTGGCCCATGGTCAGATGGGTGAGCAGGAACTGGAAAAGACAATTCTCGATTTCTTAGACGGCGAGTATGATGTCCTGGTTTCGACAAGCATTATTGAGACGGGTGTCGATATCCCCAACGTGAATACCTTAATTGTGCATGACGCGGATAAAATGGGGCTTTCCCAGCTGTACCAGCTGCGTGGTCGTGTTGGCCGATCGAACCGTGTTGCTTATGCTTATTTCACGTATCAGCGCGATAAAGTGCTGACAGAAGTGGCGGAGAAACGGCTTCAGGCGATTAAAGAGTTTACAGAACTTGGCTCAGGCTTTAAAATTGCGATGAGGGACTTGTCGATTCGTGGCGCAGGTAACTTGCTTGGTGCTGAACAGCACGGTTTTATTGCTTCTGTCGGTTTTGATTTATACTCGCAAATGCTTGCGGAAGAAATTGCGAAGCTGAAGCTGGAAATAGACGGAGATACGGCGCGGCCAGAACCAGATTGGCATACGTCGATCGACATCCAATTGGATGCCTATCTGCCATCTGACTACATCTATGACAGCATGCAGAAAATTGAAATTTACAAAAAAGTGGCCGCCATTCGTACGCTGGAAGAAGCCGCGGATTTGCATGATGAGCTCGTCGACCGTTTCGGCGACCTGCCGCAGGCCGTGTTCAACCTACTGACAGTGGCTCGTTTGAAAGCATACGGTTCGGAATACCGCATTGAAACGATCAGCCAAAAAGGGGAGGATTACCTAATCAAGGTGCATATCGACCAGAATGGCAGACTGGATGGTCAGAAGCTACTTGCTTTATCCAAAGGCTTTGATGGTCGTATCAAATTGAACGCAGATCCGCAGCTCTTAATTGTTATCCGCGTTAAAGGCTTGAAGCCGGAAGCCTCCATCGAATTATTGGAGAAATTCTTGGTACAATATAAGGATGTTTTGAAAACGAAAGGGGAATTACAGGATGTTGCCAAGTGAAACTAGCAAACAACGACTTTCTTCGAAAAAATGGGTTATAGGTTTGGTGACAGTCGTCCTTGCCTTCTCCGTGCTCAGTGCATGCGGAAGCAAGAAGGACGCAACATCCTCGCCATCCGCTTCAGCGGCTGCGACAGGCAATCCAACTGATATTATCGCGACGTACAAAGAAGGCGGCAAAATTACACGCGCCGAGTTTAATTCATTCATTAACGTTAATAAAATGTTCTCCCCGCAATTGGCTCAATACTTGACTGATCCTGCGTTCCAACAAGATATGTTGAAGCAAATGGTGACGTTCCGTGTGCTTGCAGCGAAAGCGGATGATAAAGTGAAAGCCGATGCGGATAAGCAAGTGACCGAGCAAATGAAAGCAATCACGGATTACTTCGGCAAGCAAGAAGGCGGCATGGATAAGCAATTGAAAGACAATAGCATCGAGCTTAAAGATATCGAGAGCTTGATGAAATTAAGCTTCTACACGATGGGCAGCATGGAAAGCAAAATCACAGATAAAGCGGTTCAAGATGCTTATAAAGAACAAGCAGCAGCACACGCATTCGATGTAGCAACAGTAAGCCACATTCTTGTGGCGCTGAAAGACTCAGCAACGCAAGCAGATCTTCGTACGAAAGATGAAGCTTTGAAACGTGCGAAAGATGTGAAAGCGAAGCTAGATGCTGGCGGCGATTTCGCGGCGCTTGCAAAAGAGTTCTCGGATGACCCAGGGTCGAAAGAAGCTGGCGGTACGTATAAAGATGCAGATATCAATCAATGGGTGCCTGAATTCAAGGATGCAGCAAGCACACTTCCAATTAACAAAATCAGCGATCCTGTTGAAACGTCTTTTGGTTACCACATCATGAAGGTAGAATCCAGAAGCACGAAGCAATTGGATGATACGCTCAAAACACAAATTAAATCTCAGCTTGCCGAGAAATCGTTGTCTGAGTTCGCAGAAAACGAATATCCGAAGTTGATTGAAACGAACAATCTGCCAAAAGCAGAAGCAAGCCCAGCTCCAGCGGCTAGTCCAGCAGCAAGTCCTGCTGCAAGCCCTGCGGCGAAGTAAGAACTTACCAGGATACCCAATGACGGGTATCCTGTTTTTATTTCTCAATTTTGGACAAGATAAGCGCAGCAGGATGCAGAGCTAAATAAAGTAAATGGCTACGTAAGGCGACTGCATAGAAGATTGGGAAGTGAAGAATACTATGGATAGATTTCAAGTTCCCACCAAATCCCGATCTAGCATACAAGGTTTCATGCTCGTGTCGTATCTAATTCGAAAGCGGAAAGTGAGGCATCTAGAGGTATGAAAGCAACTGGAATTGTCCGTCGGATAGATGATTTAGGGAGAGTTGTAATCCCCAAGGAAATACGGCGCACCCTACGCATTCGTGAAGGTGACCCTTTGGAGATTTTCGTTGATCGTGATGGAGAAGTGATTCTGAAGAAATATTCACCGATTGGAGAGCTCGGTGATTTCGCGAAAGAATATGCCGAGTCGTTATTTGAAAGCACGAACCATGTCGCCTTAATCTCAGATCGTGATTCCATCATTGCCATGGCTGGAGGCTCTAAGAAGGATTATTTAGAGAAATCCGTTGGGTCTATAATTGAGAGCTGTATGGAGAATCGCAAAGCGGTAATTGAAAGCAACTCAGGGCAATTTGAAATCATTAAAGACGCAAATGAAACGTTCACATCCTTCGTCGCAGCGCCAATTGTAGCAGGAGGCGATCCGATTGGCTCAGTCATCCTGATTTCGAAAGACGAGAACGTGAAGATGGGGAATATGGAAGTGAAAATGGTCGAGACAGCAGCAGGCTTTCTGGCCAAGCAGATGGAGCAATGAACACATAAACCCAAACCGAGGCTTCCTTACGAAGATGGCGACCATCTGTAAGCGAAGCTTTTTTGTTTGTCGAGGCAGATTTCGTTATAATACGAAGATAGTTATGATGTCGGGGAAGAGGAGTCTGGCCATGGGGGTCATCGGTGAGGAGAGGGCAGTTCCGCCCGAGAAGCCAGGATTTGCAGGCAAGCAGGGGGATAAGCTATTAAAGGGTGCTGCATGGCTAGGCGCGGCTACTGTCATTTCAAAGCTGTTAGGAACGTTACAGAAGATTCCGCTGCAAAATGTAGCGGGGGACGTGGCTTTTGGTATTTATAATGCGGTTTATCCGCTCTATATTTTGATCTTATTTGCGGCTACAGCGGGGTTTCCCGTAGCGGTAGCAAAGTTTGTTAGCGAGCGCGTCGTGGCAGGGGATCATCAAGGCGCGAGGCGAATCGTGTATATTTCGACTGGTGTATTGATGCTGGCGGGTGTGGCGCTGTTTCTACTGCTATATCTGGGTGCTGAAACTCTCGCTGGTTGGATGGGGATTCCGCAAACGGTGACAGCGATCCGAAGTGTATCCTTCGCTTTGCTGTTATCTCCGTTGCTGGCTGTCCTCCGCGGATATTTCCAAGGGTATCAGAATATGGTGCCGACGGCCGTCTCCCAAGTCATTGAGCAGTTCATTCGCGTGATTACGATGGTCGCGCTCTTATTATATTTAGTTGCGCTTGCTTACGATGAGGCGTGGATTGCTGCGGGTGCCACCTTCGGTTCTGTCACGGGAGCGGGTGCAGGATTGATTGTAATGGCCGTGTATTGGCGCAAGTCGCTGCGGGAAGAGCGAGGGAAGGTCGTCGAAGAACGAGAGGTAGGAGCTGAGGGAGAGTTAGGCGAGGAGGAGGAGCGAACGGGGGATAGAGAGCTATCCTCCTGGGCGTGGGTGAAGAGGATTACCTTGTATGCGATTCCAGTGTGCCTTGGTGCGATCGTCGTTCCTTTATTGACGATTGTGGATACGTTCACAATGCCGCGTCTCTTGAAAGCCACACTAGGCAGCGAGCTGGAGGCGATGCGCCAATTCGGTTTGTACAATCGCGGGCTACCGCTCGTACAGCTCGTTGTGATGATCGCTTCTACGATGTCGGCGGCCATTGTGCCTGCGATTGCCGAGGCCAAGGCGAGAGGCCAGAGCGGCAGCATTGATTTCCGCGCGGAAATGTCGATCCGACTCGCGTGGCAGATTGGTCTAGGCGCCTCGTTTGGGCTGGCGTTCGCGGCAGTGCCCATCAACGTCATGCTTTATACGAACGCCGAGGCGAGCTGGACCATGGCCGTGTTGGCTTTCACGGCCTTGTTTAGTACATTGAACGCGGTCACGGCCAGCGTTCTCCAAGGCGCCGGCGCGATCCGCACGCCGGCGAATGCCCTGCTCGTTGCCATCGTGCTGAAAGCACTTGGCAACGTGTGGCTGATGCCCCGCTGGGGCATCGACGGCGCCGCACTTAGCGCGGTGATCGCCTACGCCGCTGCGGCGGGGCTGAATCTGGTGCAGCTGCGCCGCTGCACCGGGGTGCGCTTCGCGCTGCGGCCGTACGCCGTCAGTCCCGCGCTGGGCGTGGGACTGATGGGCGGCGGCCTCGCAGCGCTGCAAGGGCTGGCCATGCTCGCTAGCGCGGCATGGCACGTGCCTGAGCGATGGGGCGCGAGCGCCATCGCCATCATTGGCGTAGCCGGCGGCGCGGCCGTCTACGGGCTGGCGCTGCTGCGCAGCGGGGGCATCAGCCGCGACGAGCTGCGGCTGATGCCGGAGCTGGACCGGAAGTTGGCGCCGGTCCTGGCGAAGCTCGGGCCGCGGAGGGCTCCGCGCGGCCCTGCCGATCCCGAGTAGCGGCTGTTTCACGTGCCGCTATTTCCGCCTAACTCTCTGGCCCGGAAGGCCTGCGCGTAGTCGAGATATTCGGCTTTTCCGCCTAACTCTCGCTCGGAAGGCCTGCGCGTAGTCGAGATATTCGGCTTTTCCGCCTAACTCTCGCCCGGAAGGCCTGCGCGTAGTCGAGATATTCGGCTTTTCCGCCTAACTCTCGCCCAGAAGGCCTGCGTGTACCTGAGATAGTCGGCTTTTCCGCCTAACTCTCGCCCGGAAGGCCTGCGCGTAGTCGAGATAGTCGACTTTTCCGCCTAACTCTCGCCTGGAAGGCCTGCGCGTAGTCGAGATAGTCGGCTTTTCCGCCTAACTCTCGCCCGGAAGGCCTGCGCGTAGTCGGGATAGTCGGCTTTTCCGCCTAACTCTCGCCCAGAAGGCCTGCGTGTACCCGAGATAGTCGGTTTTTCCGCCTAACTCTCGCCCAGAAGGCCTGCGCGTACCCGAGATAGTCGGCCTATAACCATCAATCAGGAGGTGCCATCCCATGTCATCAAGCCAACCGCGTATTACTGTCCTCGGACTCGGGACAGGAGATGAAGATCAATTAACGTTAGGCGTCTGGAAAAAGCTCCAGCAAGCAGCAAAGTCGGAAACGGAGCTATTCCTGCGGACAAAGGATCACCCAATGGTTCAATTACTAGATAACAATGCGATCCCCTACGAGACGTTTGATGCTAACTATGTGTCCCACGCCTCATTCGAGGGCGTCTACGAATCCATCGCAGAAGAACTTATCTCAACCGCGAAAAGCCATACAGCGGAAGTGCTATACGCCGTGCCAGGCCATCCTATGGTTGCTGAGTACACGGTGCAGCTATTAAAACAACGCTGCCCTTCCGAAGGAATCGAGCTCCAGATCACAGGCGGCGAGAGCTTCTTAGACCAAGCTTTCCTACGCTTTGGCTTCGACCCCATCGAAGGCTTCCAGCTGCTGGATGCCACGAGTCTGAATCGCTACACATTGAATCCCTTGATGCATACGGTGATCGGCCAAGTGTATGACACGTATACAGCTTCTGATCTTAAAATCAGTCTCATGGAATCCTATCCGGATGAATACCGCGTCGTGGTCGGTCATGCACTAGGTGTTGCGGGGCAAGAGCAGATCATCGAAGTACCGCTTCATGAGCTGGACCATGTGAAGGGCTACGGCAATCTATCTCTGGTGTGGGTTCCGCGCAGCGAGCAGGAAGAGCCGTTTAATCGCACATTTGGCCGATTGCATGAGATTATTCAAACCCTTCGCAGCCCAGGTGGCTGCCCATGGGATCAAGAGCAGACGCACGAAAGTCTGCGCAAAAATCTCATCGAAGAAGCCTACGAGGTGCTTGAGACGATCGATGAGGATGATCCAGAGCATATGTGCGAGGAGCTTGGCGATCTGCTCCTGCAAGTGATGCTGCATGCCCAAATGGAAGAAGAGGTCGGCACCTTCACGGTGTACGATGTCATTGCGACCTTGAATGAGAAGCTAATTCGCCGACATCCGCACGTATTCGGGGAAAAGGCCGTAGAGGATGCAGACGAAGCGCTGGTGAACTGGAATGCGATTAAGGCGGAGGAGAAGCGCAAGAAGGGCATCGACGTCACAAAGCAATCCGTCCTAGATGGCATTCCGCGTGAGCTGCCAGGACTTATGAAGGCGATTAAGCTGCAGAAGAAAGCGGCGACAGTCGGTTTTGATTGGACGGAGTTGTCGGATGTACTAGCGAAAGTGGAAGAGGAGTTCGCTGAACTTCGTGAAGCGATAGCGAATCCAGCCCAAGAGGATAATCAAAATCGCCGCGATGAGCTGGGGGATGTCCTTTTCTCTATCGTCAATGTTGCTAGATTTCTGAAAATAGACCCCGAAGAAGCACTATCGCACACAAATCGCAAATTTATTCAGAGATTTACGTATATGGAGGAACAACTACGTTTAAGAGGGCAATCTTTTGAACAGACTGAGTTATCAGAGATGGAATTTTATTGGCAGGAAGCAAAAAAAGTTACAAAACTTGATCTTACTTAGAAGGATTTTGCCGAAAAAAGCAGAATACTAGACTTGTTGCAAGGAAAAATCATGAAATGTAACCACAATTGGTACATAGAAGAGTTGATCTTCAAACATTTTGGGAGGTAAATAACCACATGAACAAAACGGATCTAATCAACAACATTGCAGAAAAAAGCGGACTTACTAAGAAAGATGTAGAAGTTGTTCTAAACGGATTCCTAGGTGAAGTGACAGACGCTCTTTCATCCGGAGATAAAGTACAATTGATTGGTTTCGGTACTTTCGAAACTCGCAAACGTTCTGGCCGTACGGGTCGTAACCCGCAAACAGGTAACCCAATCGAAATCGCAGAATCCAACGTTCCTGCTTTTAAAGCTGGCAACAAGCTTAAAGACGCTGTAAAATAATGCGGATCGATAAATTTCTCAAGGTATCTCGACTGATCAAACGTCGCACGGTTGCGAAGGATGTGTCCGATCAAGGGCGCGTATGGATCAACGGTAGAGACGCTAAAGCGAGTACGCAAGTGAAAGTCGGCGATGAGCTGGCGATCCAGTTCGGTCAAAAGAAGGTAACCATTCGCGTGGAACTTCTGTCCGAGTCGACCCGTAAGGAAGATGCGGCCAAGATGTTTACACTGTTGAAGGAAGAGCCTTTCCAATCCGAATAAAGCATATCTGTGAAAATAGTCTGGGATTCCTGCAGAGGGGATTTCAGGCTATTTTTTCATAGGAAAAAGGTCAAGCCCCAGTTCTAAGACAGAACATCCTCCCATATCATAATGATAGATGAAGGAGGGGTACAGGCCATGATCGAACCCGTAAAGAACAACAAGCGACAAGAAATCAAAATGCTGAATCGCAAACTCTTGGAGATATCCGGAGTTTTGAATGTTGAAAGCTTTGATAGCGAAGAATTCCTCCTGGAAACAGAAATGGGCTACTTGATGATCAAGGGGCAGAATTTGCACATCAAGAATTTGAGCTTGGAGCAAGGATTAGTCGCCATTGAAGGTATTATTCATGAATTAGCCTACGTGGACGGGAACACCCAGGAGAAATCCAAAGGGTTCCTAGGTAAGCTGTTCAAGTGACGCTTCACGTTCAGTTCCATACGATTTTCATGATGTTCCTAAGCGGAGTCAGCATAGGGGCCATCTTTGATGTGTTCCGTGTGCTCTCTGGCAAGCTGCGATTACCGCGATGGGCCATCCCGATTGTAGACGGTATTTATTGGATTGTGGCGACAATCCTCGTGTTCAAGATCCTCATTTATAGCAATGAAGGACAAGTACGTATGTTTATTTTCCTCGGTATCGGTATCGGCATTTGCTTCTATTTCGCTTTCCTGAGCAGTTGGGTGATCAAGCTTACGCTGGTCCTGATTCGCATCATTGTGGCAATTTACCGCTTCCTTAAGAAGACTGTCGAAATACTAATCATTAAACCGATTATTGCCTTATATCGTCTAACGGTGATAATTTTAGGCTTTTTGCTTGCTGTAGCTATATTCCTTTACAAAATTGTGCTACAATTGCTACATCCTTTGTGGAAATTATTCCTCTGGATGACTAAACCTGTGCATAAGTACTTGGTAATCCCTAGCTGGCTGAAGAAGCTGATAGGGCGAATCGTAGCGCTGTATCACAGGATATTCTCGAAGTAGGAGGAATTCCTATTCATGCAGGCTCAAGCAACCGTATCAACCAAGCGCAGCAGCCGGGTAGGCTCGAAGCGAAGACTGCGTTTCCTTTTCATCGGCGTCTTATGTTTTATGAGCTGGGCTTCTGTTAACATTTGGGATCAGTTCGCCAAGCTGCACGAGAAGCAGAGTGTCGTAGCGAACATGGAGCAGCAGCTTGTCGAGTCGAAGAAAGTAAATGCCGATCTGACGAAGGAAGTCGCAAGGCTGCATAACGATGAATATGTATCTCAGATTATTCGCCGGGATTATCACTACAGCAAATCGGGAGAGACACCTTTGAGTGGCTCGAAGTCGCAATAACATACGGAACGAGAAAGTGGCGAATGCCGTGTTGACCGTGGTTTCTGCATCGGTTATAATCGGCGTAGCCAGTGTTTTCAACATTTTAAGGGAGGAACATTTTACTTTATGGCAATTGAAGTTGGCACCAAGTTAGAGGGAAGAGTGACGGGGATTACTCACTTTGGAGCATTCGTCGAGCTTGCTGAAGGAGTTACCGGTCTTGTTCACATTTCGGAGATCGCGGACAATTATGTGAAGGACGTTAATGACCACTTGAAGCTGGAAGACAAGGTAACGGTCAAAGTAATTAACGTGGACAAGGATGGCAAGATCGGACTGTCGATCAAGCAAACGATTGACAAGCCAGTTGAGGAAAGACCAGCTCGTCCTGAACGTACAGGTGGCAGCAGCTATCAAGGTCGCCCTAGCGGAGATCGTCCAAGCGGCGGTTACCAAGGTGGTCGTCCGAGTGGTGGCGGAGAACGTAGTGGTCCTCCTAGCGGTGGTTTCGGTGGTGGCGGCGGTCGTCCAAGCGGCGGCGGTGGCTTCAATCGTGGCGGCGGCGGTGGTGGTCGCGGCGGCTTTAACAAGCAGCAAGGCGGAGCAAGACCGTTTTCGTTCGAAGATAAAGTATCTCGTTTCCTTAAAGATAGTGAAGAGCGGATTTCGTCCTTGAAGAAGAACACCGAGTCCAAACGCGGTGGCCGAGGCGGAAGAAGAGACTAATAGATGCAGATGATGAACCACATTCGCTGAGGCGGGTGTGGTTTTTCTCATTTACGCGCCAAATCAATCGACATGGAGTTACGGGTATCTCCCGCATACGCAGGGCGAAAGTTCGAGGTATTCAGACTTTTGGAAACGTTTTCAATATAAGAAAGCGAGAGTAGGCAAGGGCTGAGGCCTGTTGACAAAGGATTCGGGACATGTCGGAAATTTCTTTGAATCTAGCAACTCATTCTGACAAACTTTCTGCTAGATTGTCTCTATACTAGAGAAACAAATAAGGGAAGAAATGGATGGTGTTCGAGAATATGCAAAGACGAAGCTTAAGCACGTTGATCGGTAGCGGGTGGTCGGGTATTTGGCAGAAAGCGAAAGTAGGCGTTCACAGTGCAGCTGTGGAGAATCGATGGGTTCAAGCTTTTGTTGCTAAGAAGTGGTCCTTGCTGCTGATCGTCATGGGCTTCTTGCTAGGTCGCGCGATGATTCTGGAACAGCTGTCCCCCTTTGCGCTGGCCTTTATTGCGGTTATTTATTTTACGAGGAAGGATATTCTGCATTGGGTCGGCGTTGCGGCCTTCGCGGGAAGCATGTTAGCTGTAAATGGGAATACGGGGTATTTGGTCACAGAGATTATCGTATTCTTGCTCATCCAGAAGGCGCTGGAAAAGTATGAACGATCCGAGTTATCGTTGGCGCCGCTTCTGGTCTTCAGCTCGACCTTCCTGGTACAGCTGTTCGCTGAGCTCGTTGTGTCCAACCTTACGTGGTACTCCCTGATGATGATAACGGTAGAGGCGCTGCTCAGTCTGGTGCTGACGCTCATTTTCATACAAGCGATACCTGTGTTCACCCTCACACGCAAAAACTACCATCTAAAGCATGAGGAAATTATTTGTTTAATTATTCTTCTGGCATCGGTGATGACGGGGACGGTTGGATGGATTATCGGTCCAGTGACCGTGGAGCATGTGTTATCGCGCTATTTGATCTTATTGTTTGCCTTGGTTGGGGGAGCGCCATTCGGAGCATCGGTCGGTGTGGTGACGGGATTGATCCTCAGCTTGGCGAATAGCAATGCGATCTACCAAATGAGTTTATTAGCGTTCTCAGGTATGCTCGCAGGCTTACTGAGGGAGGGGAATCGTATGATGGTCGCCTTTGGGATGCTGCTAGGGTCATCCATTCTCTCTTTCTATATGGGATCGAGTGTCGATGTGATCCATTCTGCGTGGGAGTCGCTCGCGGCGGTCACGCTGTTCCTCCTCACGCCAAGGAGCCTGATTCTCATGCTGGCGAAATATGTGCCTGGGACGCAAGAGAATTTGAAATCCCAGCAGGACTATGCCAAAAGAGTGCGGGATGTCACCGCTGGTCGCGTGGAACAGTTCTCGGAGGTATTTCGGCAGCTGGCGCGCAGCTTTAAGCAGTTAACGAACGAAGATGCGGCGAGCCGCAAGGAGGAGGAAGTCGGGCATTTCATGAATGCCGTTACCCAGCAAACCTGTGAGTCCTGTTGGAAGAAGAGCCAATGCTGGGATCAGAAATTTTATCAGACGTATAGCTATATGACGGAAATGATGACCCAGATTGAGTCGAAGGAGACGATGACGAAGAAACAGATTCAACCTGAGTGGAAAAAAGTGTGCATTCGCACGGAACAAGTGCTAGATGTGATGAAGCATCAGTATAGTTTATATAAGAACGATATGCATTGGAAAAAGCAGATCCTGGATAGCCGGCATCTCGTGGCCGATCAGCTTTCTGGCGTTTCGCAAGTGATGGAGGACTTGGCGAAAGAAATTAAACGAGAGGGGCAGGAGTTGTTCCTGCAGGAGGAACAAATTCGCAATGCGTTGGAGGAGCTGGGCCTGTCCATCCACACGATTGATGTTATTTCCTTAGATGAAGGAAATATCGAGATCGAAATTATTCATCAATACACGAAGGGATTCGATGAATGCCGTAAAATCATCGCGCCGCTCCTCAGCGAAATCATCGGCGAGAACGTCGCCGTGATGCGGGAGGAGATGCATACGCGCGGCGAGGGCTACAGCACGGTCGTATTCGGCTCCGCCAAGGAATACGTGGTGGACACCGGGGTCGCCGGCGCAGCCAAAGGCGGCGACCTCTTCTCGGGCGACAGCTACGCCACAGTGGAGCTGGGCAATGGCAAGTATGCCGTTGCGCTGAGCGACGGCATGGGCAATGGCGAGCGCGCTCGGGCGGAGAGCGAGACGGCCTTGAGCATCCTGCAGCAGCTGCTGCAGTCAGGTATGGATGAGAAGCTCGCGATCAAGTCGCTGAACTCGGTGTTGATGCTGCGTTCATCTGACGAGATGTATGCGACGGTTGATATGGCGCTTATCGATATGTACAACGCGAACACGACGTTTATGAAGATTGGCTCCACGCCAAGCTTCATCAAGCGCGGTAACGAGGTCATCGCGATCTCGGCGAACAATTTGCCTGTGGGCATTTTAAACGAAATCGATGTGGATCTGGTGTCCATCCCCCTTCAATCGGGCGACATCCTGGTGATGAT
This sequence comes from Paenibacillus sp. MBLB1832, assembly GCF_032271945.1. Lineage (NCBI taxonomy): Bacteria > Bacillati > Bacillota > Bacilli > Caryophanales > Paenibacillaceae > Paenibacillus > Paenibacillus roseipurpureus. Next base: position 236,599 of record NZ_CP130319.1, read on the forward strand.
GACCGATGGCATTTATGATGCGCCTGGTCACGCCGTGAACAAGGAGATGTGGATGAAGCGGATGATTCAAGAGATTGATACGACGCTGCCGCAAGATTTTGCGGACTGCTTATTGGAGCGGATCTTCCGCCATCATTTGGGGGAAATCCAGGATGATATGACGGTCATCGTGGCACGTGTCGAGAAGCGGCAGCCAGAATGGGCAACGTTCCGTTGGCCAGGCATTACCCGTATGGAGCGTCCGAAGACGGTCAGCTAAATAAACAGGGAAGCCACTCTGGCTCATGTGCTGGTGTGGCTTTCATTTTTTGAATATGAGAAAGGTAGGTACATTTCAATGTTGAGGAGAGTGGTTGCCCCCTTCTTGGTCCTGACGGGAATCTTTCTGTTTCTATATCCAACGTTAAATGATCGGTACGAGACGTATCAGCAGCACAAGATTTTGAAGATGTGGCAAGTCAGTATGGATGCGATGGAGGGGAATGAGGATGGCGATGGAACGGAAGTCGTGGAGGGGGCTGGGGCAGCGGATGGCGGAGTGGCCAGCTCATTCGAAACAAGTGGGATGGCGGCGACAGCGACACCCGTGATAGCGCCACGTCCAGATGCTCAGTTAAGCAGTTCGCCCTTGCCAGTCGTGAAGACGGCAGCGACGCCGAAGCCTGCACCTGTGAAGCTGAAAAATATGGAGGGGATTCTCAATATTGAAAAAATTGATCTGAAGCTGCCTATTCTGACAGACGCGACACTGGAACATATGAAAATATCGATCGCCAGCATCGTGGGTACTGGGAAAGCGGGGGAAATAGGGAATTATGCAATAGCTGGGCATCGGAATTTAACGTATGGTAAAAATTTTAATCGCTTAGATGAGGTCGAACTTGGTGATAGAATTGAAGTGGATACAGGCAAGGCGTTATTTGTGTATAAGGTCGTGGAAAAGCAGGATGTTCTGCCTACAGATGTGTGGGTTTTGCGCGGCAATAATACGGACAGAGAGATTACGCTCATTACATGCGATCCTATGGTCGATCCGACGCACCGCTTAATTGTGAAAGGGAAATTAGTGGAATAAGAATATTTCATAAAAGCAGTATGTTCTGATGTCCAAAATGATACAATATGTATCATAAAGTATGTGAAGGCGCATTCATGAGGGGACTGAATGAAATCCACACAACTGAAACGGAGGATTAATGAAGATGGCGAAGCGGCAGTCGAACGCAATGCTTATTGCACTATTTATGTTTATGCAGTGTCTTTACGGTTTTACTCTGTCTAGTACGGTAAATGCAACAGAAATTTCGGGCAACATCCTAGATAGTGTCACGATGGCGGTTTACGACAGCCATGATGCCGTTGTGACTGGCAATGTGTATGACCAGGATGGCAAGGTGAAACTGGATTACACTTGGTCGTTGCCGAATGGGCATGGTTATCATGCGGGTGATACATTTAGTTTCATACTTCCGCAGGAGTTTGTGTTATTTAACAATGTCAGCGGGCCGCTCACGACAACAGACAATGGTCCGGCAGGGACGTTCGTGGCCAATAAAGACACGCATCGCGTGGTCATCACCTTCAATAGCTTCATTGAATCCCATGACAATTTGCAGGGAACGCTTAGTTTTCTCACGCAAATCAGCACCAGTCGACTGAATGGCAGCACGGAGCAGACCATTGTGATTCCGATACGAAGTGGAGATCAGGTCTTTAGCTTCAAACTGAGGCCATGGGTCACCTCGACCATAAGCAAATCAGGGGTGCCAGAGGGCTATAATCCGAAGTCGATTTCTTGGACCGTTGATGTGAATCAAAAGCTGGATGAGGTTCAGCAAGCGGTTGTAACCGACCCGATCCCAGCAGGGTTAACGGCTCCAGCTCCAGCAGCTGTCAGTGTGTATCATCTGCAGATGCAATTGGATGGCACGTCTGTACAGGGGGCACAATTGGATCCGAGCGAGTATACGGTGAGCTCGGATGGCGGCGTGCTGACGGTGCATTTCACCAGCAGCCCGATTACCAGCGCATATCGTATCCACTATTCGACTGCGATTACGGATATGGCGAGGACGACTTTTACGAATACGGCAACGTTTGGAGGCAGCAATAAAGAAGGTATTCAGGCTAAGTCGACGGTGGAAGTAGGGCGTGGAAAATTGGTCTGGAAGGAATCGACCGACTATATAGCGGCTACCCAGCGGATAGAGTGGGCGATCCATTATAATGGCGGAGAAGTCACGATCCCTCAATCTGCAGCGTATCTCATTGATACTTTCAATACTACGCATGAACTCGTGCCGGGATCGCTGCAAGTCCAAGCGGTTACCTTTGATGTGTCAGGTCATGAAATTGTAGGCGCAACTGTGTCGCCTGGGGAGTACACGGTAACACCGTTGGAGGGTGCTAATGGCTTTAAACTGCAATTCAACCATGACATTTCATCCGCGTATCGAATCGTTTATCAAATTCAGGCGAAAACCCCGATTCTTCAAGATGCCGTTATCGAGAACAAGGTAACAACGGGGAATCAGACAGAAACGGCGATCAGAACGATTTCGCAACGTGCTCTTGTTAAAGATGCACTGGTTGATTCTGTCGATTACCAAACGAGAACGATCGCTTGGAAAATCGAAATAAACGGCGATAGCCAATTCATGACCAATATCGTGCTGACGGATACGTTCCCAAACAAAGGGCTACAATTCAACTCAACTTCTCTCGTTGTAAAAACGAAAGTAGGTGTTACGCTTCTACCAGTCACTGACTTTACGATCGATCCTAGCGTCGATGCTAAAGATGGCTTTATTCTCCATTTTACACATGAGCTGAATGAACCTGTCGTCATCGTCTATCAGACCACGTTCAATTTGGATTGGATCCCGCCTGGCGGTATGTCAGCCTTCTTCAATCATGCGAAATTAGAGTTTTTGTTTATGGATACTAAATATACTGCGGAAGCAGGTGCGGCTTACTATCCGAATGCAGAACTTCAACAGAACGGCTACAAATTCGGTTCTTTTGAATGGAGGGGCAAGGATCCGACGCTAACATGGACCGTAGGTATCAACTATCGAGGGAAATCACTTGCTCATGCTGCTCTTGTGGATGTATTGGAATCCAATCAGAAACTGATTAAGGGATCTGTTGCCGTTTACCACATGACGATAGCTCCGAACGGTTCGCCTTCTCAGGGTGCGGCTGTAGCTGCATCTGAGTATACAGTGAACGAAGACGATCCAAGCAAGCCGTTTGTAACATTCAATCAGCCCATCCAAGACGGCTATATCGTTATTTTCCAAACAAGTCTAAAAGATCAGATCATCCCTTCGTCGGTTGCGAATACGGCCAAACTAACCAACGGAGAGTCCCAAGTATCTAGTGATCTCTATGCAAGTGTTGCTATCCCGCATGGCGGCGAATACCTCATCAAGAACGGCTCCCAGAACGGCGATAAAATCAATTGGAACATAACGATCAATCGAGGGCAATCGACGCTGACGGAGGCGGAGGTGTATGACCACCCTTCTAGTAACCAAGAGTTGTTACCTGATTCCTTTCATTTGTATGCAACTACGGTGGGGACGAATGGTGACTTGGTCAGAGATGTTGAATTAGTGAAAGGCACTGGCTATACCGTGACGATTCAAACGAATCAGCAAGGACAGCAGACGTTCTTGTTGAAATTCCTAAGTCCGATCTCGGCGGCCTATATCTTGGAGTATCAATCTCTTATCCATGCAGGAAATGGAGATACGGTAAACAACGCCGTGAGCTTCAGCGGCAAAAATGTGACGACGATCACGAAAGAAACCTCGCAAGAAATCGTCGTTGGTGTAACAACGGGCTCTGGTACGGGCACCGGTGTCCGCGGTTCATTGCAAGTGATGAAAATCGATGCATCGAACAGGGAGCAGCCGCTCGCTGGTGCTACCTATAATCTGTACCGCGTATCAAGGGAATCGCGGGATTTAATTCAAACGCAAACGACCAATGCCTCAGGTATTGCGATCTTCCAGGGTCTGCTTGCGGGTGATTATGTGATTAAGGAAATCACAGCGCCTTCGGGGTATATCCTGGATGCAGCGGATCATCCATTCACTTTGCAACCTGCGGAGAACAAACGGTTGACGTACACAAACTCCAAAACGACGACGCCACCACCATCGTCTACACCGACACCACCGCCGTCGTCCACACCGACACCAACACCGCCGCCATCGTCATCGCCGACACCACCGCCATCATCACCAACGCCGAGCCCATCCGTAACGCCAAGTCCTAAACCGACACCGCCAGTTGTAACGGTTCCTTCACCAAAACCAACAGATCCAGGATCGACGCCTGTGCCGCCTGTCCCGTCCGTGGAACCGGCAACGCTGCCAGTGACAGGTGAATCCAGTCATTTGTATATCAAACTCTCGGGCGTCGCTCTCGTTCTGTTCGGTATCATGGCAGGCCGTAAGGTACGCAGAAAGCGCTAAAAGCAAAACGATTATGTACAGGAGAAGAAGCGGGGGAAGTGGGCCTGCTTCTTTTCCTCTTTCCTCATATAGACGTCCAACTTTGTGCGCCCTGTTGATTAGACTTTCTTTCAAATGGAAAAACTAGGAATGAGAGCTACTAGAGAGCGAATTTATTCGGCTACCGTCCTGGGGAGGCACATAATCATGATGAAACAAATCTTATTAATTACAGATGGGTGTTCCAATGTTGGAGTAAGTCCAGTTATCGCCGCCGCGCAAGCGCAGACTGAAGGCGTAATCGTGAATGTCATCGGTGTCATTGATCATGGCGAGCTTGGCGTCCTAGGTTCGGAGGAGATACGAGAGATTGCCGCGGCAGGCGGAGGCATGAGCCGGATCGTTAATTCGGAGCAGCTATCTCAAACCGTACAAATGATGACACGCAAAACCGTAAATGCAACCATTCAACATGCCGTGGGCAAGGAGCTTCAGAGCATTCTAGGTATATCCCATATCGAAGAATTGCCGCCAGAAAAGCGGGCTGAGGTCGTGCAGGTCATCGACAATATGAGCGAAAATACGTCACTGCGCGTTGCGCTTCTCATCGATGCGAGCGCGAGCATGAAGCCGAAGCTGGCCGCTGTTCGCGAGGCTATTCACGATCTGCTCCTGAGTTTGCGTGCGCGCAGCGGTGTCAGTGAGTTAGCTGTTTTTCACTTTCCATCTACGAAATCGAGAGATCAAGAGCTGGAGATGGATCACGGTTGGACGAATCAGCTTGCAAATATCGACAAGATGTTCTATAAAATAAACATGAAGGGTACGACGCCAACGGGGCCAGCGCTGCTGCAAACGTTGCAATTCGTGACAGAAAAACCTTTCTCCATAAAGACGACCGAGGAAGGGATGCTGAGTGACTACGTGGTATAAGGAGGCCTTTCGTCCAGGGTCTGAAATCAAGGGCAAGTGGAACGGCCGTGTCTACGTGGTCGAGCGCTTATTAGGCGCGGGTTCGAACGGGATTGTAGCCCTTGTGCGTAAAGGAACTGCTAGATTTGCGCTCAAAGCAGGCTATGAAACGGTGGATCATCAATCCGAGATCAATTCACTGCTTGCGATCTCACAGAAAGAGAATTCCTTTAAACATTTTTTAATAGATGCGGATGATATGGTGGTTCAGGGCAAGGGGATTTCCTTTTATGTCATGCGATACATTGAAGGAAAGTCGTTGACTGATTTTGTACATAAAAGAGGCCAGGACTGGCTGTATGTCATTGGTTCCAACTTGCTTCGTAAATTGAGTGAAATCCATAGGAGCGGCTTTGTTTTTGGCGATTTGAAGGCGGAGAACATGATCGTTTCGAATTATGGGGATGTGGATCTCATTGATTTCGGAGGGGTAACCCCGAAGGGGCGAGCAATCAAACAGCTGACGGAAGTGTATGATCGCGGCTTCTGGAACATGGGAGAGCGGATTGCGGAAGAGAGCTACGACATCTTCTCTTTTGCCATTTTACTATTAAAAACGCTAGATCATCGCAAACGCTTCGCTGGCTTCATGAAGACGCTGCCGCAGAACCGTGATTTGGCTCAATTGCAGGTGATCATGCAGGAGAATCCCATTGCTGCGCAGTTAGCGCCTTTTATACATAAGGCATTACGGAGTGAATTTGCAACGTCAGAGGAAGCGCTTGTGTTTTGGAAAGGGCTAGTGGCAGGTAAGAAAACAGCGACTTCTCCGCTGAAAATGCCATGGCTGAAACTATGCTTTGCTGCTTCTATTTTCATATTCGGAGCAACGATCTACATGTTTTGGTAGGATGCAGAAGGGAATGTGAGATGGAAACGGATCTCATTAGCAAGGTAACACAACGAATCGAATTGAAAAAGCTCGCTAATCCAGGAGATGTGATTGTCGTCGCCGTATCAGGAGGTCCTGATTCGGTGGCGCTATTGCATGTCCTGTTTCGTCTTGCTGCGACGTATACATGGAAGCTCGTTGTCGCCCATGTGAACCATCAGTTTCGCGGAGCTGAATCCGATGCAGAGGCTGCATTTGTGGCGAGGCTTGCGGCGGAATGGGGGCTTCCCTGCGAGATCGGCGTCATCAACGTTCCAGCATATATAGAGGAAGCATCGCTGAACGGACAAGCGGCGGCACGTGAGAAAAGGTATGAATTCCTCCATGTGGTAGCCGAGCAATATGGGGCCAAAAGAATCGCTTTGGCGCATCATGCCGATGATCAAGCGGAAACGGTCCTGATGCGAATCCTACGGGGAACAGGGCCCTCGGGGCTCATTGGGATGCTGGAACGCAGAGCCGAAAAAAAAGTGGAACTGATTCGTCCTTTTCTACGTATATACAAATCAGATATTGTGAACTACTGTGCTCAGCACGACATCGCCTACTGTCAGGACAGCAGCAATGGGTCGCGGAAGTACTTCCGCAATCAGATTCGGTTAGATGTAATGCCGATGCTGCAACAGTATAATGAACAGCTGCCAGAGTCGTTGAATCGACTGTCGGATGTGATGGGGGCGGAGGATGAGTTTCTAGCTGCCGAAACCAATAAGGTTTTTAGCCGCTTAATCACTTGCCAGACCAGCCTTCAGTCGAATATCTATCGTCTGGAGAGGTGTGACTTTGCCGAGCTTCACGTTGCTTTACAAAGGCGTTTGATTAAATTAATATTAAACTGTCTTTGTATGGAAAGGGAACGGCTGGTATTTGCGCAGATTGAGCGAATACGTGAGTTAATTGTCAATGAGCAATTGTCGAATCAAGTTCTTCAGGTGGATGAACAGGTTTATATTGTGAGAGAATATGGATCTATTCAGTTTCAGACTTTCGAGCCAGATCCGAAGCCGTATGCTTATGAGATCGGATCGGAGTCAGATACGCTCTGCCTGCCCGACATGACCGAGTTGAGCTATTCATGGATCACGCTTGATGCATATAAGCAGGTCGAATCGACATCCCAGGCAACGGACGTTTTTTTGGACGGGGATCAAGTGTCAATGCCGCTTCAGATACGAAGCCGCCGATCAGGTGATCGCATGGAACCATTTGGTTTAAACGGCTCCAAAAAGGTAAAGGATATGTTCATCGATGCCAAAATACCGCCATCGCGGCGTGAGGTCATCCCATTACTGACCGACGCATCTGGACGCATACTCTGGATTGCTGGTTTCCGTAGGTCTAAGCACGCTCTAGTTGAGCCAGACACAAAGCGTGTGCTTCATATGAAGCTAGTGGTGAGAGCATAGGTAAATTTCGTTCTTATCGAATGTAAATTTATGAGGATTCATAATATAAAATCTAGGGGGTTCATCCTTGTACAGCGACATTCAAGAAGTACTTTACAGTGAAGAACAAATTCAAGGAAAAATCAAAGAATTAGGAGATTTACTCTCCGCGGAGTATGAAGGCAAGAATCCATTGGTCATTTGTGTGCTGAAAGGCGCATTTATTTTCATGGCAGATCTGGTGAAGCAGATTCGTGTGCCGCTTGAGATCGACTTTATGGCCGTCTCCAGCTACGGACAATCAACGAAATCATCCGGTGTAGTAAAGATTATTAAAGATCTTGATGTACCTGTGGAAGGACGTCATATCCTGATTGTGGAGGATATTATTGATAGCGGTCTAACACTCAGCTATCTTATAGATGTGCTTGAACGTCGCAATGCCAAGACGATTGCAGTGGTTGCACTCTTTAATAAACCAGCCCGCAGAACGGTTGAACTTGAGCCGGATTATGCAGGCTACGTGCTTCCAGATGAGTTCGTCGTCGGATATGGTCTGGATTATGCAGAGAAATACCGTAACCTTCCATTTATCGGCATATTGAAACCAGAGATCTACTCCAGCTAGTGTCATGTCTGCAGGTAGCACTGCACAGTCTGTTGTGTTGTAGCGCTTTACCGGGATGTGGTAAAATAATAAAAGTGTGCCGTTTGAGAGGAGGCTCGTTATGAATCGAATTATCCGGAATACCGGCTTTTATTTGCTTATATTTTTGGTTACTGTGGGGATCGTTCACTTCATTAGTACACAGAATGAACAGAAGGAGTTAATCACTTACGATAAATTCCGACAAGCCGTCGTTAACAAAAATGTAGAGTCCGTGTCATTGAAGTTCGATGGGTATACCTACTCCATTAAAGGTAAGTATATTAATCCGCCTAATGGCGCTGATAAGAAGAGCTTTGAAACCCATGCTCCTTACGAGCCGTTAGTCGTTCAAATGATCGAAGCGAACGGCGTACCAACGGAAGAGTATGGTCCGATGGAACGTGACAGCGTATGGATCAGCTTTCTTACGTCGATTATTCCATTCGTAATCATCTTCATTTTGTTCTTCTTCTTATTGAACCAAGCGCAAGGCGGCGGCGGTAAGGTTATGAACTTCGGCAAGAGTCGTGCACGCCTGTACAACGAAGAGAAGAAACGCGTTACTTTTGAAGATGTAGCGGGTGCAGATGAAGAGAAGCAAGAATTGATTGAGGTTGTTGAGTTCCTCAAGGATCCTCGTAAATTCGCAGCGGTTGGTGCTAGAATTCCAAAAGGCGTTCTTCTGAACGGGCCTCCAGGAACAGGTAAAACATTGCTTGCTCGTGCGGTTGCAGGTGAAGCAGGCGTTCCGTTCTTCAGCATCTCGGGTTCTGACTTCGTTGAGATGTTCGTCGGTGTCGGTGCCTCCCGTGTGCGTGACTTATTTGAGAATGCGAAGAAGAATTCACCATGTATCATCTTTATCGATGAGATCGATGCGGTTGGTCGTCAACGTGGCGCTGGCTTAGGCGGCGGACATGATGAGCGTGAGCAAACGCTGAACCAATTGCTTGTTGAAATGGATGGTTTCGGTGCGAACGAAGGTATTATTATCGTAGCTGCTACGAACCGACCAGATATTCTAGACCCAGCCTTATTGCGTCCAGGTCGTTTCGACCGTCAAATCACGGTAGATCGCCCTGACATCAAAGGCCGTGAAGCAGTACTGAAAGTTCATGCGCGTAACAAGCCGCTTGCCAAAGACGTGAAGTTAGATTCACTTTCCCGTTATACAACTGGCTTTACGGGTGCTGACCTTGAGAACTTATTGAATGAAGCCGCGTTGATCGCAGCGCGCCGTAATCGCAAAGACATCTCGATGGCTGAGATTGAAGAAGCTTTTGACCGTGTGATTGTGGGTACACAGAAGAAGAGCCGGGTCATTTCCGAAGCGGAGAAACGCATCGTGGCTTACCATGAAGCAGGGCATGCCATTATCGGTTACCACGCCGAGAACGCGGATATGGTTCATAAGGTCACGATCGTGCCTCGCGGACGCGCTGGCGGGTATGTGATGATGTTGCCTAAAGAAGGCGAAGATCGCATGATGCAGACGAAGAACGAACTTCTTGATAAAGTAACGGGACTGCTAGGCGGTCGTGTTGCTGAAGAATTGTTCATCGGTGAAATCGGCACAGGCGCCTACAGCGACTTCCAGAAAGCGACTGGAATCGTCCGTCGCATGATTATGGAATACGGAATGAGCGACAAACTAGGGCCGATGCAGTTCGGCAGCTCCCAAGGCCAAGTATTCTTGGGCCGCGATATTGGGCATGAGCAGAACTATAGTGATGCGATTGCTTACGAGATCGATCAAGAGATGCAAAGTTTTATTCGTACCTGCTATGAACGTGCACGTGCAATTCTAACTGAACATGCGGATCAAATGCACCTTGTTGCCAAGACGTTGCTTGAGAAAGAAACATTGGATAAAGATGAAATCATTAACCTTCTGGAAAAGGGCAGGCTGACAGTGAGCTCCGACGAAGAAGATGTCAAAGTCACCATCCAAGGTCAAAGCCAAGCAAGCGAAAGCAATAAGCTGGAATTTGAGAAAGATAAAGAAGTCAAAGAAATCAAAGAAATTAAAGATACGAAGCCGGAACAAACCGAAGAGTAAGTCTAAACACGAACTCGGAAATCCGTTGTACACGACAGGTGTGCGCGGAATTCCGAGTTTTTTCAAGTTATTTGCGCATTGACAGGGGATGTGAGAATGTGTAAATTAGTTGTAAATCTCTAAATTTACTTCAAATAGATCATACTACTTTTAGATAGACGATTGAGACGATTCTACGTCCCAGATAGGGGAGGAAGCACCATGGAAGCCTTAGCATTAGAACGTAAAGCGGAACAAAACCGCGAACTCAAAGAACGCCTGTTGCAACTGAAGAAAGAACGTAATGCCATTATTCTTGCTCATTATTATCAGCGTGACGAAGTTCAGGAGGTAGCGGATTTCCGCGGAGATTCTTTCTTGCTAGCTCAGAAGGCTGCACAAACGGATGCCGATGTTATCGTATTTTGTGGTGTTCATTTCATGGGTGAAAGTGCGAAAATTTTGGCTCCGAATAAAACGGTTATTATTCCTGACGAACGTGCGGGTTGTCCGATGGCAGATATGGTCAATGTGGAAGGGTTACGCGCACTAAAGCGCCAGCATCCGAAAGCGAAAGTCGTTGCGTATATCAATACTTCTGCTGATGTGAAATCGGAAACAGACATTTGCTGTACGTCAGCAAACGCGATCAATGTCATTAATTCGGTGGATTCGGATGAGATCATCTGGGTACCCGATAAAAATTTAGGTGACTATGTATCAAAATTCACAAGCAAAAAAGTGATCATCTGGGAAGGCTATTGCAATACGCATGACATGCTTACTGTAAAAGACGTAGAAGAGATGAAAGCTCAGTATCCGAATGCGCAATTCGTGGTTCACCCGGAATGTCGTCCTGAAGTGGTAAAGCTTGGGGATTTCGTTGGAAGTACAACAGCCATTATTAAATATTGTAAAGAATCCGATTGCCAAGAGTTCATCGTAGGCACCGAAGACGGTACGGGTTACCAACTTCGCTTGGACAGCCCGAATAAGAAATTCCATTTTGCAACCAAGTACTTGGTATGCCCGAATATGAAAGTGAACAACTTGAAGAAAATCGTCAAGTGTCTAGAAACAATGCAGCCTGAGATTTACGTACCAGAAGATGTAGCGGATAAAGCCAGATTGTCCTTGGAGCGCATGTTACAAGTAAAGTAGCATGCGCTACTCTCTTGTTTATTGAATGGATACCCTCGTCATGGACGGGGGATTATTGGTAAAGAACAGGTGAAAACGTCATGATCCCTAGATATCTCGTGGATGTTGATTTAGATTCCATTCCTCATATACATACAGATGTGATCGTCATTGGTGCAGGTATTGCAGGGCTTTTTACCGCGTTGAAAGCAAGTAAGGACAAGAAAGTATTAATGATTACGAAGAAATCATTGCTGGACAGCAACACCCGTTATGCGCAAGGCGGCATCGCGGCGGTTATTTCCGATGAGGATTCGCCTGAATATCATATGCAGGATACGCTGATTGCAGGAGCAGGCCTTTGTTCACCAGAGGCTGTTGATGTGCTTGCACATGAAGGACCTGCTGGCGTTCAGGACTTGATCCATATGGGCACGCAGTTCGACTTAGAGAACGGTGAGTTTGCGTTAACGAGAGAAGGCGCTCACAGCCAACGTCGGATTTTGCATTCGAATGGCGATGCGACAGGCGCTGAGATTGTACGAGCTCTTTCAGAGCGTACGAAGCAAGATCCGAATATCGAAATCTGGGATGATCATTTCGTGATCGACCTCATTACGCAAGACGGCGAGTGCTACGGCGCACTTGTGCAGAAGCCGAGCGGACAGCGCGTCTTTGTGCGCGGCAACGCCACGATCCTTTGCTCCGGTGGCGCGGGACAGCTGTTCCGTTACACAACGAATCCCGACATCGCCACGGGCGACGGGATTGCGATCGCGCACCGAGCGGGCGCACAAATTCAAGATGTGGAATTCATCCAATTCCACCCGACTGCGTTATGCTACCCTGGTGCGCCGCGCTTCCTCATTTCGGAAGCGGTACGGGGAGAAGGCGCTTATTTGCGCAACATCCGCGGGGAGCGCTTCATGGAGCGGTATCATCATCAGCTTGAGCTTGCGCCGAGAGATGTCGTGGCGCGTGCCATCGTTGATGAGATGGAGAACTGCAAATCCACCTTCGTTTACATTGATATTACGCATGAATCAGAAGAACTCATTAAGCATCGTTTTCCTACGATATACGAATTTTGTTTGAATTACGGACTCGACATGAGTACGGATTGGATTCCCGTCGCTCCTGCGGCTCACTACATGATGGGCGGCGTAAAAACCGACCTTCATGGGGAGACGCAAGTACGCCGCTTATTCGCCTGTGGTGAAGTGTCCTCTACGGGTGTACATGGCGCCAACCGCCTAGCGAGCAACTCACTATCGGAAGCGATCGTGTTTGGCCGCAGAATTATTGAACGGATTCAGGCACTGCCGCCGCTGAGCGGTGACATTCAGATTCGGGCAACGTCAGAAGCCCCGAGGACGGAGATTCCCAACCAAGCCGTCGTGGAGAAGAAGCTGAAGCTGCAGAAGGTCATGCTGCGCTACGCAGGACTCAAACGTTCGGCGAAGGGGTTGCAGAAAGGTTATGAAGAGCTGGCGAGACAACTTACGATCTTTGATTCGTTGATGACGAAACGCGAAGAGTATGAGTTCGCGAATCTGCTCAACGTAGCGCTTCTTACAACAACAGCCGCGTTAACTCGCGAGGAGAGCCGCGGAGGTCACTATCGCGAAGATTTTCCAGAGCGGAACGACTCCGTATGGAAGAAGCATATTGTTTTCAAGCGCGGGGAAGATAGGATTGAGGAGTGGATTTAACATGTACGAATTACATATGGATGTTATACAAAAGCAAATACGTCTATGGCTGGAAGAGGATATCGGTACTGGCGACGTAACGACCTTATCAACAATCCCTTTGGAGCATCAATCCAAGGGGATTATCCACGTCAAAGAAGATGGCATCGTTTGTGGGCTTCGCATCGCGCAGGAGGTTTTCGCTGTGATCGATGCTTCTCTTCGTTTTGAACCGAAAGTAGTGGAAGGATCGTCTGTTCATAAAGGGACCGTGATAGCTGAAGTAGAAGGCAGTACTAGGAGTATTTTACTCGGCGAGCGGTTGAGTCTTAATTTAATGCAGCGATTATCGGGCATTGCCACGAAAACGAATGAATTTGTAGTGGCGCTGGAAGGCTTGCCGACACGACTGGTAGACACACGTAAGACGACACCTGGACATCGTTTGCTCGAAAAATATGCCGTGCGCGTAGGCGGCGGTTTTAATCACCGTTTTGGCCTCTATGATGCGGTTATGATTAAGGATAATCATATCAAAGGGTCTGGCGGGATTACGCAAGCAGTTCAGGCGGCACGCCGCAATATTCCGCATACGATGAAGATCGAAGTGGAAGTGGAGAGCTTTGATCAGCTCCATGAAGCGCTTCAAGCAGGGGCTGATATTATCATGCTGGACAACATGGCGCCAGCCCAGATGAAAGAAGCGGTTTCGATAATTAAAAGCAAAGCACCGCATATTGTAGTAGAAGGGTCCGGTTCGGTCACTCCACAGACGATTAAGGCGATGGCTGAAACCGGCGTGGACGTAATCTCGGTTGGACGTCTTACTTACTCTGTGGCTGCATTAGATATTTCATTGGATCTCAATGAGCGAAAGGGGACCGTACAATGATTCTCGTAATCGACGTCGGGAATACGAATATTGTGCTGGGTCTCTACAAAGAGCGCACGCTTCTGCATCATTGGCGTGTGAGCACCAACCGTTCGGCAACCGTCGATGAGTATGGCATGCAGTTGCATAGCCTGTTTCAGCACTCGGGCATTTCCTTTTCGCAAGTCGAAGGGGTCATCATTTCTTCTGTTGTTCCTCCGCTTATGAATGCGATGGAAAACCTTTGCTTACACTATTTGAAGCGGGCGCCATTCATCGTAGGACCTGGGATTAAGACAGGACTGAACGTCCGTGTCGATAATCCGAAGGAAGTGGGAGCAGATCGGATTGTGAACGCAGTTGCTGCGTTGGATTTGTATGGACCTCCGTGTATCATCGTGGATTTCGGTACGGCCACGACTTACGATTATATCGATGGGTCGGGACAGCTTGTGGGCTGCGCGATTGCGCCAGGGATCGGCATTTCAACGGAAGCCTTATACCAGAAAGCGGCGAAACTGCCGCGGATTGAGTTGGTAAAGCCGAAGAGTGTAGTGGGACGGAATACCGTTGCAGCGATGCAAGCTGGCATTATATTTGGCTATGTTGGTCAGGTCGATGGCATTGTCGAACGGGTCAAACAAGAGTTCAATGTCAATCCAACGGTGATTGCGACGGGCGGATTAGCTGAATTGATTTCGAGCGAGTCCCGTACCATTCAAGTCGTCAATCCATTGTTGACCTTGCAAGGGTTGCAAATGATTTATGAGAAGAATGCCTAGGGTGTTCGCAGGAAGGAATGCAATGCATCATGAGTGATTATTTAATTCGAGGAACAGCATTGGATGGGCGCGTGCGTGCGTTTGCCGTTCAGACGACGCGTCTGACGGAGGAAATGAGTACGCGGCATCAAACAACGCCTACGGCAACAGCCGCATTAGGGCGTACGGCAGCTGCGGGTCTTCTTCTAGGCGCTATGCTCAAAGGGGAAGAGCATCTGATCGTTCAAGTCAAAGGCGATGGCCCGATCGGTCAAATCGTCGTTGATGCGAATGCGAAGGGTGAAGTGCGCGGCTACGTTGACAACCCGCTTGTTGATCCACCTTTGAAAGAGAACGGGAAATTAGACGTTTCCGCTGCGGTGGGGACCGAAGGCTTCCTATACATAACGAAAGACTTAGGGTTAAAAGAACCGTACAAAGGCAGCGTGCCGCTCGTTTCTGGCGAGTTAGCTGAGGATTTCACGTATTATTTTGCCAAGTCGGAACAAACACCGTCAGCTGTAGCACTTGGTGTACTAGTTAACACAGACCACACCATTATTGCTTCGGGGGGCTTCGTTATTCAACTCCTGCCAGGCTTAACCGACCGTGAAATCGATGAAATCGAAGGGATGCTCAGCCAAATTCCGAGTTTCACAAACATGTTAGGCAGCGGATTAAGTCTTGAGCAGATTTTACAAACGATTTTACCTTCCTTCCAAACGTTGCATGAGATGGATGTGAAGTTCCAATGCAAGTGCAGTCGGGAGAAAGTCGAGTCTACCTTAATCTCCTTGGGTAAGCACGAGCTTCAAGAGATCATTGAAGACGAAGGATTTGCGGAAGTTGTTTGTCATTTCTGTAATGAAGCTTACAGATATGATGAGGAAGATTTACAAAGGATGATTAGTCTGTAAGCGTGTGACCGCTGGAGCGTGAAGGCTTATCTTTTGAACACACGTGTGTAAGCAGCATTATAGAAGGTAAAGAGGGAAACAGGATGCACAACGTAAATCGTTTATGGGGAGTTATCATCGTACTGGCGATTGGTATTCTCTTGCTCGCATCCTTGCTGATCAGTCATGCCGTCAATCAATCAGAACCAAGACCATCGCCAGAGCCTGAGCCGAAGCAGCAGGGTGAGGATAAGAATACGCAAGTAGTCGCCAAAATTGGAAATCGGGACATCACGATGGCTGAGCTGCAAACTGTGTTAACTCGGCATTACGGGGCAGAGCAGCTCGGACAAATGTTGGATCGCGAAGTGATTCGCCTAGAGGGAAATGAGACCCAAATAACGGTGAGTAGTGCGGAACTCAATCGTGAGTTGAAGAGGATGCAGCAAGGGTACGAAAGTGAACAGCAATTTTATGATTCTATGCAAAGTCAATTAGGGATGTCACAGCAGGAGATCAAAGAGGATGTATCGAATAAGTTGTTACTTGAGAAATTAGCAACGGCTTCGATTCACATCACGGATCCTCAGGTGGATACCTACATAAGCACCCATGCAGACGAATTTAAACAAGACACCGAATACAACATTCAGCAAATCATTGTATCGACCAAAGATCAGGCGACGAAGGTGATTGCAGCGCTAGCCAAAGGAGAGAACTTTGCTACGTTGGCAAGAGACCGTTCCATTGATGATGCCACCAACAATTCGGGTGGTGATTTGGGTTGGGTGGAAAGCGATGATCCTTTTGTCGAGGCACCGATCTTGGAGACAGCGAAATTACTGAAGATCGGTGAAGTCAGCAAGCCCGTACCCGTATCGCAAGGTTTTGCAGTGGTTAGTTTGAAGAATCGGCGAGAGAAAACGAATCCCGACCAAGCCTTTATTCGTGAAAATGTTCGGAGAGAGTTAGCGCTTCAGCAAGCGCCTCCACTGAAAGACTTTGTTACGCAATTGCGGGGCAAATGGAAGGCAACAGTGACGGATCCAACACTCCGTTAACCCCATGTGAAAATGTGGTTGACAACCAGTGAACGCGTTGATAAGATTAGTATTAATTAATACCGACCTTTTAACTCGGAAATCATTGATTACTTAATCTGGAGGGGAAAATTTATGGCAAGATTAGTTCAGAACATTACGGATTTGATTGGTGATACACCACTGGTGCGTTTGAACCGTGTAGTTCCAGAAGGCAGTGCAGAGGTTTATGTGAAATTGGAGTACCAGAATCCAGGTTCCAGCGTGAAAGACCGTATTGCAATCTCCATGATTGAAGTAGCTGAGAAAGAAGGCAAATTGAAGCCAGGCGACACCATCGTTGAACCGACAAGCGGTAACACAGGTATCGGTATTGCATTGGTTGCAGCGGCTAAAGGATATAAAGCGATTCTTGTTATGCCAGAAACGATGTCCCTAGAAAGACGTAACCTGCTTCGCGCTTACGGTGCACAGCTAGTATTGACGCCTGGGGCTGAAGGTATGAAGGGTGCAATTAAACGCGCGGAAGAGCTTCAAGCAGAGAATCCTTCCTATTTTATTCCGCAACAATTTAAGAACCAAGCCAACGTGAAAGTTCACCGCGAAACAACAGGTCCAGAAATCGTAGAAGCGATCAATGCGTATGACGGTAAATTGGATGCTTTCATCTCGGGTATCGGTACGGGTGGTACGATCACAGGTGCGGGCGGCGTATTGAAAGAAAACTTCCCGAACATCAAAATTTACGCAATCGAGCCTGCGGCTTCCCCGGTTCTTTCTGGCGGTAAACCAGGTCCTCATAAAATTCAAGGTATCGGTGCAGGCTTTGTTCCAGATATTTTGAACACAAACATCTATGACGGCGTTATTACCGTAGAGAACGAAGATGCGTTCGAAACGTCACGTCGTGTTGCCAAAGAAGAAGGGATTCTTGGCGGCATTTCCTCAGGTGCAGCGATTTTTGCAGCATTGAGAGTGGCAAAAGAGCTAGGCGCTGGCAAACGTGTCGTTGCGGTTGTGCCAAGTAACGGTGAGCGTTACCTGTCTACGCCATTGTACCAATTCGAAGAGCAATAAGATTGGTCAACAGGACCAACTTAATTCTTATCCCAAATCAAGCCCTCTGTTGTCTCGCTTCGAGCAGCTGGGGCTTTTTTTCTGTTTAGGGTTGGAGTATACTAATGGACAACGAAAGAACGGATTTTGCCAGTTAGGAGCACACATATGATTTTAACAACGCTGGAGCAGTGGCGACAATGGTCGCAGACCTACACCATGCTGCCATATGTTATCAAATTAGGGCTGGCCGATGATCGCATCGCTTCGTGGGCAGATGCGTGGAAAGACGCGTCCCCGACGTCCTTTGTCCTGGAAAGCGGCAAGGGCGGGCGTTATACGCATTTCGGATTGCATCCTACGTCAGCGATTCACGGTAAGGGATTCGAAGCGACAATCACCTTGCCAAGCACACCTTCTATACAGCTGAAAGGCAAACCGCTGGACGTGGTCAAGCAATGGATGTCTGCGTATCACAGCCCTAAGGTACCAGGAGCGCCTAAATTTGTAGGGGGCTGTGTCGGTTACTGGAGCTATGACGTGATTCGCACCATTGAGAAACTGCCTGAACAATCGCAGGATGATCTGCCGATCCCTGACTATAGCTTCGCCATGTATGATCAAGTGTGGACACTCGATCATACAGAGAAGAGCCTCTACATCGCTGTGCACATGCCTTGGGCCAACACTGGAGCGGACCTCGACGCGCTCTACGCTGAGGCACACGCGCACGCAGAAGCGATGCTCGTTCGCTGGCACGCGCTCCGCGCCGGCAACTGGTCCGGCACGCCGCTAAGCGGCGGCGACCATCCCGCGATGGCGCGCGAGCAGCTGCACATCGACGTCGAAACCATCGCAGGCATCGAACCTGCGTTCGACAAAGCCGCCTACATGGCTGCGGTTGAACGCATCCAGGCCTACATCGGACAAGGTGACGTGTTCCAAGTCAACTTGTCCGTGAGACAGAGCCGGCAGCTGCGCACGACGCCGGAAGAGATCTACGAGGCGCTGCGCATCGTCAATCCCTCGCCCTACATGGGCTTGCTGCGCTTCGACGGCTTCGCCCTCGTCTCTGGCTCGCCCGAGCTGCTCGTGCAGCTCGAAGACGGCGTCCTGCGGACGCGTCCCATCGCGGGCACGCGCCCGCGCGGCAAGGACGAGCAGGATGATCTGCGCCTAGCCGGCGAGCTCATCCACAATGACAAAGAGCGCGCTGAGCACGTCATGCTGGTCGATCTCGAGCGCAACGACCTTGGACGGATCTCCCGATTTGGCTCCGTCCAAGTGAAAGACTTCATGGTCATCGAATACTATTCCCATGTGATGCACATCGTCTCCGAAGTCGTCGGAGAACTTGCCCCAGACAAAGACGCCTATGATGTCATCGCGGCGACCTTCCCGGGCGGAACCATCACGGGCGCGCCGAAGATCCGCTGCATGGAAATTATTGAAGAGTTAGAGCCTGTCCGCCGCGGTCCTTACACAGGATCTATGGGATGGATTGACTATAATGGCAATATGGAATTTAATATTATTATACGTACGCTTGTGGCCATTGATGGCAAGGGTCATATTCAAGCGGGAGCGGGGATCGTCATCGATTCCATTCCAGAGCGTGAATACATAGAATCCTTGAACAAGGCCAAAGCAATGTGGAAAGCAATTGAATATAGCGAGCGGAGCATGAGCCGAGCTTAGGGCCGAGTGGCCGAGACGAAAGGGGAGCTTAGAATGATTTTAGTGATTGATAATTATGATTCGTTTACGTACAACCTTGTTCAGTATTTAGGAGAAATCGGTGAGGAAATCATCGTGCGTCGCAATGACGAGATCGATTTGGCAGGTGTCGAGGCATTGAAGCCAGACCATATCTTGATTTCTCCAGGGCCTTGCACGCCGAATGAAGCGGGAATTAGCTTATCACTGATCGACCATTTTAAAGGGATTATCCCGATTTTCGGCGTTTGCCTGGGTCATCAATCCATTGGTCAAGCCTTCGGCGGCGATGTCATTCGCGCAGAGCGTTTGATGCACGGCAAAACCTCGGAAATTTTCCACGACGGCAAAACCTTATTTGAAGGACTACCGTCACCTTTTATCGCGACACGCTACCATTCTTTGATTGTCAAAAAAGAAACCTTACCAGATTGCTTGGAAATCAGCGCTGAAACTGCCGAAGGCGAGATTATGGCGCTGCGCCATAAAGAATATCCGATCGAAGGGGTACAATTCCACCCTGAATCGATCATTACCCAGCACGGTCACCAGATGCTTCGCAATTTCCTTGCCCGCACAGCTAAGGCAGGAGCGTAAAGCATGATCATCTCCGTCAATGGAAGTCTAATTGAAGAAACACAAGCCGTGGTCTCTGTTTATGATCACGGTTTTCTTTACGGGATCGGGTTGTTCGAGACGTTCCGTACCTATAACCGACAACCATTCCTGCTCACCGAACATTTACGCCGTTTAACGGATAGCTGTCGTGAGCTTGGTATGGTATACGAGCCCGACCTCGATAAGCTCGGCATGCAAATTGAACAATTACTTGAGGTCAACAACCTTAAGGATGCCTATATCCGATATTCCATTTCCGCAGGCGTGGAAGCATTAGGGCTTCCCTCCGATAACTACGCGCACCCAACGGAAATCATCTATATCAAGTCCTTGCCTCCAAGGGATGCACGGTTGTACGAGCAAGGAAAGTCATTGCAGCTGCTCAAACTGCCACGCAATACGCCAGAAGGCATGTACCGATTCAAGTCCTTTCATTATATGAACAATATATTGGCCAAAAGAGAGCTGCAACAATATTCATGGGCAACTGGCGCCGAAGGCCTTATGCTGACCGAGGACGGCTACGTAGCCGAAGGGATTGTCAGCAATCTCTTTTTCATAAAAGACGGCACCGTCTACACGCCATCGCTGGATACAGGCATTTTACCTGGTATTACAAGGGCTTATATCTTGCAACTCGCGCAGCAATTGCAGCTGCCCGCACAAGAAGGTCTTTATCGCTGGGAAGACCTTGCCCAAGCAGATGAAATTTTTCTTGTGAACTCCATTCAAGAAATCGTGCCCGTCACGACGTTATTCACACCTACTGGACAACCCCATACTGTTGGGGCTGGTTTGCCAGGCCCACAAACTTATCAATTCATCGAGCGCTATGCGCCCACAGTGTAAGGAACAGGAAGTGAATGCAGCATGAACGTGTTAACCTGTACAGGACACCAACTGCCCATCGGTGATCGAACGATCATTATGGGCATATTAAACGTAACGCCAGACTCCTTTTCTGATGGAGGGAGCTATGCCCGCGTTCAAGATGCAGTTCGCAAAGCGCAGCAAATGGTCAACGAAGGCGCAGACATTATCGACATTGGCGGCGAATCGACAAGACCAGGCGCAGCGACAGTTACTCTAAATGAAGAACTTCAGCGCGTCATTCCTGTCATTGAGGCGATTCGACGTGAGATCGACATTCCAATCTCCATCGACACCTATAAAGCCGAAGTCGCGAAGCAAGCATTAGAAGCGGGAGCCCATATCATCAATGATGTATGGGGCGGCCAAGCCGATCCAGAGATGACGGCTGTGGCGGCGAACTATGACTGTCCGTTTATCATCACCCATAATCGTACTAGCGCCGACTATGTCGAGTTCCTCTCAGACGTCAAAGCTGACTTGCAACGTTATGCCAATCAAGCGATAACAGCGGGCGTTAAGCCAGAACGCATCATTCTTGATCCTGGGATCGGCTTCGCCAAATCCTATGGGCAGAATCTGATGCTCCTTAACAACCTGAGAGTCCTCACTGATCTCGGGTATCCAGTGTTGCTAGGCACTTCACGCAAAAGTGTCATCGGACTAACCCTAGGACTACCCCCTGAGGAACGCCTCGAAGGCACTGCATCGACGGTCGTGCTAGGCATTGCGCAGGGCTGCAGTATCATCAGGGTGCATGACATACAACCGATGAAGCGGCTGGCCGTGATGACAGATGCCATTTTACGCAGTTAACCTAACCCTTGGAGGCCTCAACAATGGATAAAATCATCCTCTCCCGCATGCAATTCTTCGGCAATCATGGCGTGTTTCCAGAGGAGAATACACTAGGCCAACGCTTTTACGTGGATGTCGAGCTTATGCTCCCTTTAGAACAGGCAGGCAAGACCGATGATTTAAACGCAACCGTCCACTACGGAGAAGCATTTTTCCTAATAAAAGCGATCGTAGAAGGGCGAACGTACAAATTAATCGAAGCCCTTGCAGAAAATATTGCATCCGAGCTCCTGCATACTTATACTAGTATCAGTGAAGTGACGGTTCGCGTTATCAAACCGCATCCGCCATTTGCCGTTATTTTTGACGGCGTGACTATAGAGATTAATCGAAAGCGGGCATTGCAATGACAGCCGAAGATCGAGAACGCATCATCGCGTACGTCGCATTAGGATCCAACATTGATAATCGTGAATATTATTTGCAGAGTGCCATTGCAGCACTGAATGAGGAAACGGGCATCACGGTGACAGGTCTGTCCTCCATCTATGAAACCGAGCCTGTTGGCTACGTGGATCAATCTGCTTTTCTAAATATGGTTATTCAAATTCATACGGATTTATCGCCAGAAGTGTTATTGGTTACCTTGCTTGCCATCGAGACTCGTCTTGGTCGGACGCGTGATTTGCGTTGGGGACCGCGAACAATTGACTTGGATTTGCTTATTTATGGTGACCATCGGCTAACGACTCCCGACTTGATCATTCCGCATCCGCGGATGCTTGAGCGGGCTTTTGTGTTAGTCCCCCTCTCTGAGGTTCTCTTCTCGCGGCAGGACATTGCATTTGAATCCATCTCTGCACACTTGGAGAAACTGGAAGGAAAGGAAGGCGTCATTCTATGGAAAAAAGCTCAATAGCACAGCGCATCCGCGCTTTTCGCAAATTAAAGGGGTACACCCAGAGTGAATTGGCTGATTTATTAGGCGTATCGATTGCTATTTTAGGCGCGATTGAACGAGGAACACGTAAACCAGACACCAAAATGATTCAACAAATTTCGCAAGTACTTAACATAGAGCCCGAAGAACTAGTCGCAATCGTTGCGAGATGAAAGGAGTGAAGTTACATGTTGAAAATAGGGAATGTCGAAGCTCCCAATAAAGTCGTTCTCGCCCCGATGGCGGGTGTTTGTAACCCGGCTTTCCGTTTGATCGCCAAAGAATTTGGTACAGGCTTGGTCTGTGCCGAAATGGTCAGTGATAAAGCGATCGTTCACGGTAACTCGCGTTCGATGGAAATGCTGTATGTCGATGACCGTGAGAAGCCGTTAAGTCTGCAAATTTTCGGCGGGGATACGGAGACGTTGGTTCAAGCGGCGAAAATTGTGGATCAGCACACGAATGCCGATATCATCGATATCAACATGGGGTGCCCAGTACCCAAAATCGTGAAGTGTGATGCCGGGGCAAGATGGCTGTTGCAACCAGATAAAATCGAAGAAATGATATCCACAGTCGTCGCAGCGGTTAGTAAGCCAGTCACTGTTAAGATGCGCATTGGCTGGGATTCCGATCATATTTTCGCGGTCGAAAATGCGAAAGCTGTCGAAAGAGGCGGCGGCAGTGCCGTAAGTGTGCACGGTCGTACGCGTGAGCAGCTGTATACGGGCAAGGCTGATTGGAATATCATTCGGGATGTGAAGCAAGCTCTTTCGATACCCGTTATCGGAAATGGCGATGTTGTCACACCAGAGGATGCCAAACGTATGCTAGACCAAACGGGTGTTGACGGTGTTATGATCGGTCGCGGAGCACTAGGCAACCCGTGGATGTTGTATCGTACGGTTCAATATTTGGAGAACGGCGAATTGCCGCCAGAACCGACACCAGAGGAGAAAATTCGCATCGCGATTTTGCACATGGACCGGTTAATTGCTCTGAGAGGCGAGCACATTGCAGTGAAAGAGATGCGCAAACACATGGCATGGTATCTCAAAGGTTTGCAAGGCGCAGCCCGTGTGAAAGATGTCATCATGGAGAGCGTGAAGCGGGATGAAATGGTCCGTACGCTGCATGACTATGTGGAGCATCTTGCCACGAATTCCGTCTCTTCGACAACAGAAGAATCCGCTATCCTGCATTAAAAACATGCAGCAATGGTTGACATTGACATTTTGAAACGGTTGCAATATAATCAGTCAATATTAATGTGTTCCTGCATATATTGAAAGACTAACGAGTAAGTAACTTATTATGAAACGTGAATTCATACTACTTGAATCAGCTCTATAAAGACCTAACTCCTAGCAGGAAGCATCGATTCAACGATATGAAAATCTTTCACATGACGGGAGATCAGTTGGCAATGGCTGAAAAAGAGGTCATTCTTACACCAGTAGGGCTACGGAAACTAGAGGATGAGCTTGAACATCTGAAATCCGTGAAACGCCGAGAAGTCGCGGAAAGAATTAAGGTTGCCATTGGGTATGGCGATATCAGTGAGAATTCCGAGTACGAAGACGCGAAGAACGAGCAAGCTTTTATTGAAGGAAGAATCATTACTCTAGAAAAAATGCTGCGTAATGCGCGGATTATTAATAACGATGACGTTGATATCAACACGGTAAGTGTGGGTTCGATCGTGACATTGAAAGACTTGGAATACGGCGACTTGGTCGAGTACAACATCGTTGGTTCAGCGGAATCTGATCCGTTACAGAATAAGATTTCCAATGAAAGCCCTGTGGGTAAAGCTATTCTTGGCAAGCAAAAGGGCACCAACGTCGATGTTGTCGTTCCTGCTGGCGTCATTCAGTATCAAATTGTTGATATTAAAAAGTAGCGTGCAGCCGCAAGCCTTACGGAAAGCTTCCCTCAGGAAGCTTTTTTCCGTTCAGTCACATAACTAATGAGTAGGGGATGAAATAATGAGCCAGGAATTAGAATTAAATGAATTGCTCGTAATCCGACGCAATAAATTGGACGAGCTTCGCAGTTTAGGTGTTGATCCATTCGGAAGCAAATTTGTAAGAACGCATTCGGCGAAAGACATTCTTACAGCGTACCAAGAAACGAGCAAAGAAGTGCTGGATGAAGCGAACATTGTCGTTCGTATTGCAGGCCGTATTATGCAGAAGAGAAGCATGGGTAAAGCGAGCTTTGCACATCTGCAAGATATCACAGGTAAAATTCAAATCTACGTGCGGGAAGACGCCCTGGATGCGAACAAATACCAAGCGTTTGATATTCTCGATCTAGGCGATATGGTAGGTGTGGAAGGTGTCGTTTTCAAAACGAAAACCGGTGAGACCTCGATCAAAGTGAAGGCTCTTGAGGTTTTGACCAAATCCTTGCTGCCGCTTCCGGACAAATTCCATGGTCTTAGCGATGTGGAGCTGCGCTACCGTCAACGCTATGTAGACTTGATTATGAGTCCCGATGTCCAACAGACGTTTATTCTTCGTTCCAAAATCATTCAATCCATGCGCCGTTACCTGGACTCTTTAGGCTATCTAGAGGTGGAAACACCGACGCTTCATTCTGTGGCGGGTGGGGCTTCTGCGCGTCCGTTTAACACGCACCATAATGCGCTGGATATGCAACTTCATATGCGTATTGCGATCGAGCTGCACTTGAAACGTCTCATCGTGGGCGGGCTTGAGAAGGTATACGAAATCGGCCGTGTTTACCGTAATGAAGGTATTTCAACGCGTCACAATCCAGAATTCACAATGATTGAGTTGTACGAGGCTTATGCGGACTACAAGGATATTATGAAGCTGACAGAAGAGCTTGTTGCGCATATCGCGCAAGAGGTGCTTGGAACAACAACGATTCCTTATGGTGACCATGAAGTGAATTTGGCTGTGGGCTGGAGACGTGTCTCAATGGTAGATGCGATTAAGGAAGTTACAGGTGTAGATTTTAGCGTCCATATGACCAATGAGCAGGCACATGGTTTGGCCAAAGAACACAAGGTGTCTGTCGAGCCGCACATGACCTTTGGACACATCGTGAACCAGTTCTTCGAGACGTTTGTTGAAGA